>JBNKJW010000074.1:0-94758 GCA_050291445.1 Bacteroidales bacterium
CAGTCGGCACCTGGGGCGCCTTGTTCAACGGGGCGGTTGAGTGGAGACCCATCGCATTTGGTTTCAGCTGTATAATTACCTTCTCCTTCACTAAACCGGTCACCATAAAATGTTCCGTAGTCAGTAACAGCTTTTGTAGGATCAATAAAAGCACCATTGTTATCTGCCTGGGTATAAGGCATGTATTTTACTGCTTGGCGGCCAAAGTCGTCGTAGTCGATGATTTGGATGATATCGGCCTCATTAGGGCTTTGGTTCATGGCCACTGTTTGGATGGGGCGGCCGAGGCCATCGAAGTAGGATATGGTTTGGAGGCCATCTACATTGAAAACTTCTGTTTCTGTTGTTTCAGGAACCAGCAATGTGCGTTCAAGCACATAGTTTACGGTGCTGGTTTGAGCAAAACTTCTAATTCCGACTGTTACAAGAACAACTACAAAAATATATTTTAACTTCAACAACATATCTGTATTATTAAGTTGACAAGAATTATATTAAATTGATTTATAAACCTTTATTGAACTAGCCCCTGAAAATGAGCAACCAACTGCACGAACACTTACAGTTGCAGAGGTACTCATATTAGACGGGAATACAACCTGAATAGTAGTGCTTCCTTGCCCAGAAATAATTGTAGCCCCGCTTGGTACAAACCAGCTATAGCTATCAGCATTTTGAACAGCACCAACAGAATATTCATAGGTAGTTCCAGGCGTAACAAATGTTGCTCCAAATACTGAGCCTGGTGTTGCCGGATTAGGTTTAAGCCCTATGGTTTTTACTCTGAAATTACTTGAGCCTGATGCATTATTGGCCCTGACTTTTACATCTCCCATAGTTCTTGAACTTTTAACCGATATTATACTTGTATTTTGCCCGGATTCTATTATCCAGCCAGATGGAACCTCCCAGGTATATGAACTTGCTCCTGTAACTTGCGCAACAGAATATGTAAAAGATTTCAACGTAAGCATACATAATTCAGAAGGACCATTAATTGGTGATGGAGTAGCAGGTTGGGTAATTCTACTTGCTACTGCAGATGTTCTTGTATGATTTTCATTATAAGCCAGAACTTTGTAGTAATAAGTTGTACCTGAATTTAATAGTCCACTGGCATTGGTATAAGTAGTAGTTCCTGCTGTAAGATCGGCCACTTGTTGTGTGACATTGCTGGAGCTGGTTCCTCTAAAAACCTTGTATCCGGTTTCGTTTGATACATTTGTCCATACCAATGTTATTTGTGATGAAGATGGACTCGTTATGCTTGTAATACTTGGAGTTCCAGGTGGGCCGTTTTGGGTTTCTCCGGTAACTACAGTCGAAAAGTCTGATTCACCAGCACTATTAAATGATTTTATTTTAAATGAATAGCTAGTATTTGCCGTAAGACCAGTAAAACTATATGTAGATACATTTGCTGTTACAGTAATAGGTGCATCTGAATCTTTATAGATCTTAAATCCATCAAGTACACCCACCAAACTCAGCCAATTAATAGTAATTTGAGTTTCTGAATCGGCTGTTACGGATCTAATAACTGGCTGTGTTGGTCGCGTTAAAATATTTGCAACCTCTGAAGTATTGCTTGTATTTTCTGCGTTATAAGCAACCACTTTGTAATATAGCAAACTTGCCTGAGTTGCATCAATATCTTCAAACTCCAATTGATTATTTAGAGCAGGAGTATGCAACAGTACCAAGTTTGCTTCTGATGTACCTTTCATTATTCCATACTTAATAGCCCTATCAGCACCACTCCAGCTTAATTTAACTGTATTTTCATCTGTGCATATTATACTACTGATTACAGGAATACCTGGCGGCTCCATCATGGTTGTTGCTGTTACGCTATTACTGTATGATGACGCTACATTATCTTTAACCGATTTTATTTTATAATAATAGATTGTGCTAGGAGAAACCTGCACATCAATATAAGTAGCTGCTGTAGATTCTCCAATTTTTGTAAAGTCTTCGTTATTTGTTGAACGATAAACGTAATATTTTGATGCCCCCTCTAATGCAGCCCAGCTTAATTCAACGGTTTGATAGGTGACAGCGCCTAAATTCAATACCGGGGCTATTTGCGAACCCTGTAAAACATATTTGTAATGCTTTAAAATGTTCTGGTTGTTATCTTTTATATATTTAAGGCGATTGAAATCATCATAATCGTAGTAAGTTGTGATTCCATTTGCATCTGTTTGCGTTTTTATTCCAACCAAAGGTTCAAAAGTGTATGTGTTCACCATTGCACTGTCAGGGAGATTTTTTCTAATATTGTTATTCACTGATTTTAAATCGATGCCTTCATCATCCAATTGATTCAAATAGCTAGTTGCATTATTTACATCAGAAAGTTCAACACCATCAATTTTTGCCACAGGATAAGAATTATTATACCCGTAGTGATAGTATGTTTTATTGCTTAGTATATCAGTAAAATGAAGTAAGTTGTTGGTATTGTATGTATATTTGGCTTTTAAGTAAAACTTATTTTCATCTCCTAAAGAGTTTGGATCTAAGCTGATACTAATATCCTCACCCATTTTACTAATGAATGTCTCTAAAGGCTTGCCAAAATCAGTGTACTTAACAAAGCTGGCTGTAACCGATCTCTGAATTATTGGTTTTTCCCCACCATGTTCAGGCAGACCACCTATAGCACTTATTCTTAATTGAATACTTTTAACAGGCAGGCTGATAATATGCTGATCCACTAATGTTTCTATGTTTTCAGTAGAGCCATCATAATCACAAGTATAGTAAGTTGTTGAACTTATTTGCTCTCTACCTATTTTCGAAGTCGAACCTTTTTGCTGATAGTTTTTTAAATTGTAACTAAAGCTTTTTTTGCTAATTAGTTTTTCGGAGCCGTAATAATTGGTTGTGACAACAGAATCAAGTTGAGGGAATACACTTTCGATGTATGTTTTGGCAAAACGAACTGTCACATAATTCGGTAGCAAAATGCCAACTTCATCAGTTTCAGGGTTTAATCGTCGCAACCATAAATCTGTATTATATACTGGCACTTCTTTTTTGTTAATAAATGAATGATAATATTTGTTTGAAAGAATACTGTCTCCACTTTCGTTCAAATAAAACTCAGAAAGTAGCTTTCCGCGGTAAGTTGCTTTTGAAATGGGTTTAATAAACAACCAGTCAGCCTTTTTCCAACCATTAAGATATGTCACTTTGGATCCAAGTGTCATAAAAGGTTCAATATCCCTTTCAGTTGAATATTTATAATGTACTGTACCATTTCCAGTTTCCGAAACCAACACATCAGAATAACAAATATGAAAACCCTGGTGAGGTATTCTGGATTCAGAGGACAATCTGTGGATCTGCTCTTTAAGCTCCTCATAAATGTACATTTCACCAGGAACCGCTATTTGTGGATCCCAAACATATGTACGAAAAGGTAGCGACTCATACATATATTGATCCAATAACAAACCACTACACCTGTTTTCTTCTTGTGGATTAGTATATGAGAATTTTTTATTCTTCACTTTATTCAATCCATCTTCTAAATAGTTGATTTCCTTTATTCTTAGTCCACCGGCCATTTTTTTATAACTTGAAACCTCTTTCTCTTGTTGGGCAAATACCTTGATTGAAGCCCTGTTTCCGGGATTATCAGATAAAATTCCTCCGGCAATCGCTTCGTAAGTTCCTTCCTTTAATAACAAGTAAAACGGCTTGGATGGATCAAGTCCTTGTTGACCATCCTCATAAAGGTCTCCTGCTTGTGGAGCCCACACTTCACCAGATTCAATATGTCGTAATCCAACAAAATGCGAACCCAGATCATTTGGTGCAGGATTGTCTCCTTGAGGATCCCACTTTAAATTTGCAACAATTTTAACAAATGAATACAACTCTGGAGAGTTATCTTTAATACGTGTTGTCATATGCGGAGGAAATTGTTCAGGATCAATGTGAAAAGTTATTGATGTTCTTGTTTCGTGATCAATACCAATAACCCCAGCTAATTGTATTTCATTGTAATCTTTTTCTTCGGTTGCATAATAATGCGGTTCATATACAAAATTTGTTTTCCCTCCTGTGGGATAAATGATGTTTTGCAAAACACCTACCTTCATAAAAACTTCATCAGGCTCCCTATGATTATCTTCAATTTTCCATATTGTAGCAAATTTAATAGCATTACTAGTTGTATCATCGACTCTGGTGTGCCACATGTTAGGAAGGTTGCTAGATGCCGATTTACCATTATAGAACCCCCAATGATCAAATGCTGTTCTTAAACTTGATGGAAATGATAGGGTATTGTTATATGAAAAACTTCTAAAATCCATCCTATTATATTGATCGCCTTTTTTAACAACTTGTTCAATTTTATTTAATTGCAACCTATTTTGATAAGAATGGTGGAGTTCATAACTTGATATTTCATTATCCCCATTATATAGAGCAACAGACATTAATCGGTATTTACTCCCAATATCTGTTCGAGGATTTTCAGTGTCATAGTTAAACTTAATGTTTGAACCATTATCTAAACATGTAATCCTGTCAATTCGCCAGGCAACGATATTTCTCCTATAACTTGCTGAATATCCATTACTATTTAAATTGCATTGAGCATTGTATATATTACGTCTTGAAATTAGTGTTTCAACTGTTTGAGTAAAAGGCAATTCGTAATCATCAAAAACATCCCTTACATAGTTAAAAGTAAATTGTGAGCCAGATGGAGAAGTTATACTTGTAAGATGCCAGGTTGATGGGAAGTTTTCATATGGATTACCTGATAATACTGTTTCTTGCCCCTGTTGATAGTTCGAATATTCATGTATTCCTTCGAAGTGATATGTAACACCTGCTCCATCTTTTACTTCCCACCAGACATTTGCTGCATTTACAGGATCCTCAAATAAATTGGTCGTAATGCTAAGATCCTGCTGATTTATTAATACAACTTCTTTGTTCTTATTAAAAACAAATTGGGCAGTTCTTCCATCAGGTAACACTAAAGAAAAAGCATCTGGCAATAAATCATCTTTTCCGTAAGCGGCTCTGGCAAGTTTTTCATGAAATGGGTAGTTTTGTGCCATTGACCATGTATTAACTTTTTTGTTGATATCATAGGTATATCTAAAATTCCAATATTTATCATCTCGGGCAATAAAATCATGATGTGATTCAAGGTTATTTCTTACGCTGAATTGCTTCATATAACTACCATCTGGCATAGGAACAGTTGCTGAATTATAGCTAAGATCAAAGTCTGAAACAGATACTCCATAGGTGGGTAAATTTGTTTCATAGTCATATTCACTGGTTAGCTTTACGTATCCCATGTCTAATTCATCAGGCAGCCCATGCACCGTCCTTGACACACTACCACCAGCATTTAGCGCCCAACCAAGCCCTACATTACTAGCTGGTTGGTTAACTTTTACATTGCCCAAATGATAATTAAGGCTGACAGGTACACTTAAATCTTTTCCTTTTAGCTCATAAAGGGAGACTGAGATGTCGGGTATACCAGAAAAGTTATTTACCGGAACCTCGGCAAATTTATGCAAGGCAGCTGCATTGGGCAAGGGCGGGATTGTCGGAGCAACTCTCCCTACGGCGTCATTGGGATCTCCTTGAGAAAAGCCTATAATTGTATGGTAAATTATAAAAAGAGTTAATAGTATATTTTTTGTCTTCATATTATGTTGTTCTTATGCTATGTTGTTCTATTTCAAAATAATTCTAAGTTCTCTTGTTGTTTCTTGTTCTCCTACTTTAATAAGGTACACCCCTTTGGCATTTCCGGTTAAATCTATCTCCAACGGAAAACCAAATCCATTCTGAAACGTCTTTACCTTGTTCCCCCTTAAGTCAAATACATCCACCTGTTTTACCTTTTCAGGGTCAGCCACGCTTAAGAAAAACTTCCCACTTGAGGGGTTGGGATACACCTTGTAACCTTCTGAATTATTGTTCTCCAAGTTTTCTAATTCAGTAGTTGTTTTTTCCTGTGATTCTCCTGTTTCGGTAGTTTCTTCCTGGTTTTCGGTATTTGCTACTCCTCTTCCAGAACCCCCAACAACTAATAAAATTGTATCACTATTTTGACAACCATTAGCATCGGTCACTGTTAGAGAGTAGGCTGTGGTTTGGATCATGGAACTGCCTGCAATAGTCAGAGTACTTTCTGTTAAGCCTGTGTTCCATAAATAAGCTTCAAACACACCTGCTGTTTCTAACACATAAGTAGTTCGGCTACTTACGGTGATGTCTTCGCCCAAATCTACTGTAGGTAAGCTATTTACAGTCACTGTAATTTCATCAGTTCCTGAGCAACCCTGATTGTTTACCTGTACCCAATAGGTGCCTGATTGAGTGATTTCCCGTTCATTGCCATTACTTCCATCATCCCAAAGGTAATCCTGGTTTGGTTCTCCTGCGGTTAATAATAATGAAGCGCCTTCGCAAAAACTGGTGTCGTTGCCCAGGTTGATACTTATATCGTTGCTGATTGTTACTTGTATTTCATCTTCAAAAGTACAACCAGCAGCATCAGTTACCTGCAAAGTAACACTTCCGGGCTCTGTGATTGTCACGCTATTTGTAGCTGTTTGCCCCGTACTCCAGGTATACGAGTTGTAAATGTCTTCAACAGAAAGTTCTATACTACTACAGGCACTTGTATCTTCACCAAGATCAATGCCTGGCATGCTTGCACAATCAATTAGTTTGCCTGCCAACAGGTCTTTGTAGTTTTTGTGCTTTAGGTCGATTACCAAACTGCTATTTCCGTTTTTTAGTTCAAGGGCATTGCTAAAATAACAACTGACTAATAACTCACCAGTTGGATAACTTTTTAACTGCAGCTGGTCTTCGTAATTGTGCCCAGCTTGTGCCAGCCATTCCTGTGTACCATCTGTTGTTTGGTAACGGGCAATGTAGGCATCGGTGGAGTTTTTGGCGGATTTTTTTGTCGCTTGGGTGCCTTTAAAGCTGCCGGTAAGGTAAAACTTGTTGTTGGCTGCCAGTTCTAGTGAGGAAATAGTATTGTAAGCTTCGCCACCAAGGTTGGTCTGCCAAAGGACATTTCCTTCATTGTCAAGCTTTTGTATAAAAACATCCTTTTTATAGTCTGTTGAATAACTGTCTGCTCCTATGCTAATAGCATGCTGGTATTCGCCAGCTACATAAATATTCCCAGAGGCATCCAGGGCAATTTGTTTTAGCTGATCGTTGTAACTGCCCCCGTATTGTTTTTTCATTACAATATCACTTGCGTTGTTTATTTTTAACAAAAGAGCATCAGATTTTCCTTCAGAAGTTAACTCATAAAGCCCTCCTTCAAAACTACAGGCAAAGTAAAGATCTCCTTCCAGTGAAACCTTAAAATCAAACAAGTTATCTTCTTCTGTCCCACCTATCCTATGTGGGGTGCCAAATCCATTCTGTGCATTGTAACTTACATAGTAAATATCGGTTTTGCCATCGGGCAATAATTCCTGGCCATCAAATTCAATCCCTTTCTTAAAAGTGCCTGCTAAAACAATGTCGCTACCCACACCTTTTTGCAAAAACACTTTTTGTGCAGGTGCCGGGCTGGTAATTAGTTTTGGTGGATTGCTTGTGCTTACATTACCACTGGCATCCAGTTTTGCAATAAAGGCATCGGTAAATCCATCGGCTTGTAATTGGGTACTGCCTATTTGGGTTTGTTTTTTAAAGCTCCCGGCAAGGTAGATACCCCCATTGTATTCCAGGATGGAATAGGCGTTTTCATCGTATTCACCTCCGTAGTTATGCAGCCAGATTACGTTGCCGTCTTTGTCCATTTTGGCTACATAGATATCACGCCTGCCGTTAGAGGTTCTGCTAATTTGGCCAAACTGAAGTGTGCCCTTAAAGCTCCCGCAAAGGTAGGTGTTGCCTTCAGCATCAATAATAGTTGCGGCCAGGGTTTCCCAGTCGGTACTGCCATAGCTATTTGCAAAGTCCTTCCGAAAATCCTGGGAAAAGGACAGTTGGGTGGCGGTGAGCCATGTTACTAAAACCAGCAATAGTTTGTTCATTATTCTTAGATTTGAGATTTTATGTATAATAATTAAGCTTACTCTTGTCAAGTGTTGTCAGCTGACAAATTAGCCTTAGTATAAATATTGTGTTTATTGATCTCTTGCTTATTTTACAGTGTCAAAATTCCTCATGTAAATTCTATTTTTATTCTTTAGATTAAATCTGACTTTGTTTTTGGACAAAAAAATTGATTTTTTATTACAATCATTTTCTATATTCAAGATATTCAAGATTATAGGAGGGCAAGTTTTTTCATTTCTCACAATAAACCACCTAGGAGTATAACACTTCATCAAAAAATTTTTATACTTTCTAATCATATATTCTATTTTTGTGCTTTCCGGTAGCTTATTTATGTTTATGACAAATAATGATAAGGAAATAGAACTATTAAGGACGAACCCTAATGCTTTAATTGTAAAATATCAGGATATAATTACTATTATAGTAAATAAGTTTGTTAGCACAGGTGGTATTCATCTTTCGGATAAAGATGAATTAATTCAAATTGTTAACGAAAGATTATTACTTTCAGCTGAAAAAATAAGAAAGCAATATAAAGGCATTTCATTATTAAAAACATATTTTTCTACTATTATAAAAAATATTTGTTTAGAAGAAATTAATAAAAAAAAGCGTTATATCTTTTCAGAATTAGAAACCTCAAATCATATAAGTTTATTAGAAAATAATAATGCAGAAGAAGAATTTTACTTAGATGATGAATTTGATCGTTTAAGCAAAATTTTAGTTATGTTTAATACAAAAATGTTTAAGCTTGTTTTATGCTTAAAAGTAATCTATAGATTACCAATAAGGGAGGATGATTTAAAAAACTATTGTCTGAAATTAAAAGTTGATGAAATTAACAACCTTATTGAAGCTGTTAATCCTGTTAAAATAATTCCTGAATTTGAATTATTTCAAATTTTAGCCCCCTATATAAATAGGTGTGAAGAAAATATTAACCAAGCTGATACATTAAGAAGATGGACAAAAAGAAAAATTGATGAAATAATTGAATTAATTAATGGAAATCCACCACGAGCTAATTACAATAAGGAAACTATTCAGATTCTGTTTGAAAAATACTTTTCAAAAAAAAAGGAGATAAATGTCCAATTTGAAATAGCTAATTAATCTATATGTAAAGTAATTCATTGATGGTTGAGGTAAATAAATATATAGCAGATAATGGTCATTTAATTGATGAATATATAAGTTTATATATAGATGCGCATTTATTGAATCGGGTAAAAGAATTACCCCTCGAAATTCTGAAACATGTTGAGGATTGCGAAAAATGCAAACAAGAAATCATTGAAGGATATAATTTATTAAAGAATATTAATGTACCTATTGTAGATGAGCATCCGTATTTCAGCAATAACAAGAGGGATATTAAAACTTTAAAAAAAACATACTATTATAATTCCTATAAAATTGCTGCGTCTATAATAGTAATTATTACCCTTGGAATTATTGGCTTTTATACATTGAACCTGGAAGAAAGTTCCATAATATCAGATAAGATTAATGAGAAGCATAATATAAATGATAGTGTAATAGAAATTATAGCAAACTCTGAATTACCTAAAGATACAATAAAGAAAAATAATGAGTCCAAACAAATAGAAAAAGGAAATATTATAAAAAAAGAAGAATCAGGTAATTTATTAGCTAAAGCTGATTTATCAGGTAAAGAGTTTCAGGTTTCGCCAATCATGCTTTCTATGTTGGGGGAAAATACAAGAGCTGAGTTTTTAGAGGTAGATTATCCTAAGGATTCAACAATATTTGAAAATAAACAAACTATCGATTTTAGTTGGAATAGTAATATAAATGAGGCCATTAAGCTGAAAATTTTTAATTATAAAGATGAATTGGTGTTTGAAAGCAAAGTATTAGAACATAATAAGTTGAAAATTACTGAAAATTTACTTCCAGGAGCCTATATTTGGAAAATTGAAAGTTCAAATGAAATATTTCATTTAGGTTTGTTTTTTATTAAAAAATGATTCCCCAGTTAATGATTAGAATAGTTTTATTACAAATCACTTTTTTTATTTTTATCGGGAACTCTCTGTTTGCTCAAAACAAAAAAAAGGCAAAAGAAATCACCTCAGCTAAAACAATTGAAAGACTTGCAGACAGCCTGCTCAATAAAGAAGAATATAGAAAGGCATTAGATAAATATTGTAAAGCAAGCAGGTTATTTGAGAAGAATAAATTGTGGATTGAAATAATAAAAAGTTATAGGCAAACCGCCTGGTGTTTCATGAATTTAGATAAGATTGATTCTGCCAAGTATTTTATTAATAAGTCATACAATTTATTTAACCATAAAATTAAAGAAACTACAGAGAAAGAGAAATTAGAGAAATCTGAGACACATTACATTCGTGCAAGAATTTTTCTTCATGTAAAACTATTCGACTCTACATTTTATTATCTAAAAAAAGGTTTTGCAATTGTAAATGAGTTAAATGCTAAGTATAATTCATATAACCTTCTTATTGCGAAATATTATCAAACTTTTGGAACAACAAATAATTACAAAGGCGATAATGATAATGCGTTAAAATATTATTTAAAATCTCTTGATATTAGGCAAAAAGAACTAGAAAAAGGGCACTTTGATATTCTTATGAGTTACAATAATATTGCTTTTACATATATAACTAAAAAAGATTACGAAAAAGCTAAACAATATTTATGGCATATTATTAAAAATTGCAGCAAAAAAACCAGAATTTGGGAAGCAAATACCTATAATAAATTAGGTTTTGTTTATCAAAATACACAAGAATACAACAATGCTATAAAATATTATAATAAGGCATTGGATATTTATATGGAAAAAAAAGGAGAAAACTCATCAGAGGTTGCTAAAGCCTTAAATAATCTTGGGAAAGTTTATTGTGTGCTGAAAGATTATGATAAAGCTCTTGAGAAAATCAGTAAATCAGTAGCTATTAGAAAAAAATTGTTGGGTAATTCTCATCCTATTTTATCAAAGAGTCTTTTAACTTTAGGGCAATATTATTCCCTGAATAAGGAACATGAAAAGGCGATTAAAACATATTTAGAAGCACTGGAAATTCTTGAAAAGAATCAATCTTCAGATACTAAACTCAGGTATCAACTATATAATTTAATAGGAAATGTTTATTTAGATCAAAATGATTTTAACAATGCTCTTAACTATTTTCAATATGCAATAGTGGCCTTAATCAATGGTTTCGAGTATTGTGAAGAGTTAAATAATCCGGAATTATTTATTGATGGGACAAATGTAATTAACAATAATTTTGAAATATTATCAAAACCAACACTCTATTATAATTTAATTTGTAAAGCCAGAACATATTATCAATTCTATAAAAATGATAATTCATTAACAGACAAAATACAACAGTCTTTAAACACTTATAATCTTGCTTTTCAGTTGCTTGACATTATTAGATTAGAAATAAGTGATGACGACTCTAAATATATTTTAAGCGACCTGAAGAAATATTATTTTAACGAAGCAATTAATGTAAGTTTTATACTTGATAGCCTATATCCGGAAAAACAATATTCTGAAAATGCTTTAAGACTAATTGAGAAATGTAAAAGTTCAACATTGCGCGATAATTCATATACTGAAAATGCCTTAAAAAATTCGAATTTACCAGAAGATTTAGTAGAGAAAGAAAAAGATTTAGCTAAAAAGCTGGCATTTTATAAAACTCAAATAAATATAAACAATCATCAACTCGAATCAAATAAAATTAAAGATTATAAAAATAAATATAATATACTTGCTTTAGAGTACGATACCGTTTGTAATTATTTAAAAAACACCTACCCCCAATATTATAAGCTAACACATTTTAATGAATTTGATATTGATAAAATTAAATCGGAAATAAAGGAGGACGAGATTATCGTAGAATACTTCGTATCAGACAGCAATATACTAATAATAACAGTCAGCAACCAAGATTTCAAAATTGCAAATATACCTATCGATAATACTTTTAAAGAAAATGTAATCAACTATTATAGAAGTTTAAGAAAAGTTGAGCCTTCAAATTACATTAATTGCAATTCTATCTTATATAAAAAATTGATAGAACCAATAAAAGATAGAATAAAAACAAAAAAAAACTTAATAATTATACCTGATGATTACCTATTCTATATTCCATTTGAGACGCTTTATGATAATAAAATCAATGCTAAAAATATTGATTTCAGAAAGCTCAATTATTTAATTAAGGATTATGAAATTAGGTATAATTTTTCTTTAAATATATGGATATTTAACAAAGTCTTTGGTAATAACCAAGAGAAATACCTTAAAGAATTTATAGGTTTTGCTCCTGTTTTTGAAGATGAGAATAGTTTAGATACAACTAATTTAAGCATTAATGATATAACAACAAGAACAATCGAAATTGATGGAAAACGCTTTTCGAAATTAATTTATTCGGAAAAAGAAATAAAAGAAATCTCGAAGCTATTCATAGACAGAAATAGAAAGGCCAATACATTCTTTTATAATAATGCAAGTGAAGATAATTTTAAAAAAAATGTTTCTGGGTATAAATACATTCACATATCTACACATGGTTTTTCAAACGAAAACAATCCTAATTTATCCGGATTAGCGTTTTACAATTCTACAAACACTAATAATCCTAACTCTGCAAGCATTGAAGATGGATTATTATATTCAAGTGAGATTAGTAGTTTAGATTTAAATGCAAACCTAATTGTTTTAAGTTCCTGCGAAGGAGGCCTAGGGAAATTGGTAAATGAAGAAGGTCTAATTGCAATTAGCAGAGATTTCATAAACGCAGGTACACCAAATATTATCTATTCTTTATGGAATGTATTAGATAAAAACACAAGTAGCTTAATGATTGATTTTTATAAAGGGGTATTAGCTGGTAAAACCTACTCTAAATCATTGCAGGAAGTAAAAATAAAAATGATAAAAAATGTTAATACCAGCTACCCAAAAATATGGGGCAGTTTTATACTGATGGGAATATAAAGAATTTTAATTAATAGGTTAAAATTAATGTTATGAAAAAGAAGTATTTGAAAAAAAAGTTACAATTAAACAAAGAAACTGTTTCGAGTTTAAATTTTTACGAGATGCAAAAAATTGCTGGTGGAGATCATCTGGGAGTTACAATGGCAACCAATTCAGAGATTGACGATAGTAAAACTGAGCCCCCACCTACAGAATCAGAGGTTCTAACCTGTGAAGCGAGTAATATCAAACATTGCAACGACCTATAGTCTATCGGCTTGATGAGAAAACACTATTAAATATTTGCAAGAATAGTTTTCTAAGAATAAAGATACAGCTTGAGAGTTCAAAATAAATCATCACCTAATTTTAGAAGATGCTAACACGAAAACTCCTACGAAAATTTGGCTATAAAACCGACCAGGAAGGCATTATTAACCGCTACCTGCGCGAAGAGGGTGGCTGGAACGAACATCTTGAGCAAACAAAGAACTTTATTCTGCAAGCTGCTGATAATAAGCAAAATAAAAGCATCGTGGTTTTAGGTAGTGGATGGTTGCTCGATGTCCCAATTGAGAAATTATCGGAAAAATTTGAAAAAGTGGTTTTGGCTGATGTGGCACACCCCAGACAAATTGAGCACAAAGTAAAAAAAATGCCTAATGTGCAGCTTTTAAATACTGATGTAACTGGTTTGGTTGAGCCCATTTATGAAACACTGAAGAAAAGAAAAAAACAAAAAGTAGCTTTATCAGATATTCAACCTGAATATGACAACCAACTAATCACCGAAATTGAAAATGCCGATTTTATTGTTTCAGTTAATTTGCTAAATCAACTCGATATTTTAATCTGTGATTATATCAATAAATTTAAACTATACAGCAAAGAAGAAATCAGCTTATTCAGAAAACAAATCCAAACCAATCACATCCAATTACTTCCGGCAAACAAATCGGCATTAATTACTGATTATGAGGAACTAAACCTTGATGAACACGACAAAATAATCAAGCGAAAAAGGCTTGTACATATTGACTTACCTAACGAAAAACAGGCAGTGAAATGGAAATGGAGTTTTGATTTAAAAAAAACTTATCATACCAATTGTAAAACAGTTTTTAAAGTAATGGCGGTGGAAATATAGGCTGAATTGCTCCTCGACCCGGCTCAGGGTGACAGGTTGAGGATGAGATCAAAGTCAAGGCTGAGGCCGAGATTGAATAGATACTCACCAAGCAGGAGCTATTATCAAGCTATGCTATTGACCTACTGTGCTATTCGGCTCTTGCTTATAAATTTCAATTTCCTGGGTCCTAAAATAAGCATATGCCGAAGTATACGAAGGCAATTCGTGGAACATCCATTTTGAACGATCGAAGATAAACGCCCTGAAACCTATCCAGGGAGCTTTGTAGGTATCAGCACTGGCTGCAAAGTCAATCATAATGCCAGGAGTACTTGCACTGTTTACATTTCGCAAGCCCCATTTTCTGCTAACGGAACCTATCCCTATTTTTGCACTTAAATATTCGGTTTCAGCTGCTAATGTAACCCCTTTTATGTGGTGGTTTCCTTGTCCTGTAAAAACAAAATAATAACTAAAGTTTACACCTGTCATAATATCATTTACACGGTACACACTAGCACCCAAATCAAAACCACAGTTAATACCTGCACCAAAGGTATACCCTATTGTAATCCGGGGAGCAAGCATCACATCTAATCCATTTTCGTTCTCTTGCGAATAAAAATTATAACAGACTAAAAATGAAAGCATTATAAAAACCAATCGTAATCTACGTTGTTTATCTAAACCCATTTATTTCAAAATTTGAAAGTCAGTAAGTAATACGGCAAAATTAGTACTTTTATTATACACCCTATCATTCAAATCAGTGACAATTTAAGTGCCAAAAAAAACATGCTTCAAATATCACTGGTTTACAACCATTTTGCGAATTGTTTGCTTACTTATTAAAATAGTGCTATTTTTAAGTTATGTATTTAGTCTGGGGTGGTTTTTTATTATTTGTTATTCTCATGCTGGCTCTGGATTTGGGGGTCTTTCATAAGAAAAACACGACCATTTCAATGAAAGAATCATTGATTTGGACAGCTGTATGGATAGTGATGGCCATTCTTTTCAGCATTCCGCTATATTTTGTCTACAAGGCTGATATTAAGCACATTGATATTGATGGACTACATGAGAAAGAAGCAGTAATAAACTACCTAACTGGCTATGTGATTGAAAAATCGCTTAGCCTCGACAATATTTTTGTTATTGCATTAATTTTTGCCTACTTCAAAATACCTTTAAAATACCAGCACCGGATTTTATTTTGGGGAATTCTTGGGGCGATTATTTTTAGAGGCATAATGATTATTTTGGGAGCCTCACTTATCCATAATTTCCATTGGATAACCTATTTTTTTGGAGCCTTGCTTCTATACTCGGCCTGGAAAATGTTAAAATCAAAACCTGAAGAAACTGATTTTAAGAAAAGTTCAGGAGTTAAATTGTTATCAAAGTTTTTTCCAATTTCCTGGGAGTTGCATGAGGGACGCTTTTTTATAAAAGTAAATGGGAAAAGAACAGCGACTGTATTATTTGCCAGCCTTATTGTGGTTGAATTTTCAGATGTTTTGTTTGCTGTTGACTCTATACCAGCCATTTTTTCAGTCACCACAGATCCATTTTTAGTATTTAGTTCAAATATTTTTGCCATTCTTGGCTTGCGTAGTCTTTATTTTTTCCTTGCTAATATTTTAGACAAGTTTCATTACCTTAAATACAGCCTGATTTTTATCCTCTCTTACGTAGGTGTTAAAATGTCACTCATTGATTTTTATAAGTTCCCGGCCATCCTTTCTTTGATAATTATCCTGGTTAGTCTTGCTGCAGGTATTATTTATTCAATAGTTAAGAGTAGAAAGGAACCTGCAAAACAATCCTAAAACCACCCCAATCCACTATTTAGAATTAGTCTAAATAAATTTATATCTTTGCATAAAATGCAATAGTATGAACAAGTTAATTTTTATTTCAACTATCTGTATAATAAGCTATTGTGGAAAATCACAAACTGAAGATAAAACTAAAATGAACGAACATAAATACACCAATAAACTAGCTGAAGAAAGTAGTCCTTACTTGTTGCAGCATGCCCACAACCCTGTTAACTGGTATCCCTGGGGAGAAGAGGCACTTACCAAAGCCCAAAAAGAAAACAAACTCATCCTGGTAAGTATTGGTTATGCTGCCTGCCACTGGTGCCATGTCATGGAAAAGGAATCGTTTGAAGATGAGGAAGTTGCAGCGCTCATGAACGAACAATTTGTTTGCATAAAAGTAGATAGGGAAGAACGCCCGGATATTGACCAAATTTACATGGAAGCTGTGCAAATGATGACAGGTGGCGGAGGCTGGCCATTAAATTGCTTTGCCATGCCTGATGGAAGGCCTGTTTATGGAGGCACCTATTTTAGAAAAAATCAGTGGCAACAGGTTTTATACAGCTTAAGTAATATGTATCAAACCGATAAGCAAAAAATGCTAAACGTAGCTGCTGACTTATCAAAAGGGCTTCTTGAATCGGAAATTATCGGTAGCAAAGAAGAAGCTAAAGAATATACAGTGGATGATTTAAAAGAAATAATTGAACCCTGGAAACCTCATTTCGATAAAAAAGATGGTGGAAATAATCGAGCACCTAAATTCCCCCTACCTAATTCGTACGATTTTTTGTTAAACTACAGCTACTATTCATCAGATAATGAAACACTTAACCATGTACACAATACACTTAACAAAATGGCTTTGGGTGGTATTTACGATCAGGCTGGCGGTGGTTTTGCACGTTACTCGGTTGACAGGTTTTGGAAAGTACCCCACTTTGAAAAAATGCTGTATGACAATGGTCAGTTGGTAAGCCTGTACTCAAAAGCCTTTCAGTTATCAAAAAATGAGGAATACAAAAGGGTTGTGTACCAAACGCTTGAGTTTATTGATAGAGAACTAAGCTCTCCGGAAGGGGCATTTTATTCATCATTAGATGCAGATAGCGAAGGTGAAGAAGGTAAATTTTATGTTTGGGATAAAAAAGAGCTGGATGATTTATTGGGAGAAGATACAAAACTTTATTGCGATTACTACCAGGTACATTCTCAGGGTAATTGGGAACATGGAAAAAACATACTGCACAGGGGTGAAAAAGAAGAACAAATTGCCAGCAAGTACAATTTGTCGCCAAATCAATTGACTGATAAAATTGCAAAACTTAACAAAATTGTATTAAAAGAGCGAGAAAAACGTATCCGTCCGGGATTAGATGACAAAATACTGGCCTCATGGAACGGACTGATGCTAAAAGGATATGTGGATGCCTACAGAGCTTTTGATGATTCTATATTTCTTAAAAAAGCACTACAAAATGCCAATTTTCTTGCTGGTAAAATGATAGAGAAAGATTTCAGAATCTGGAGGAATTATAAAAACGAGAAAACCAGCATCAATGGCTTCTTAGATGATTATGCCTTTGTTATTGATGCCTTCATTGCCCTTTACCAGACTACTTTTGATGAAAAGTGGATCAACCTGGCAAAAAACCTAACAGATTATGCAATAGCACATTTTATGGATGAACAATCAGGTATGTTTTTCTACACTTCTGATCTTGATCCTAAATTAATTGCCAGAAAAATGGAGTTGCATGATAATGTTATTCCAGGCTCAAATTCAGCCATGGCCAAAAACCTTTACTACTTAGGTCATATTTTTTACGATGATAATTACATCAACATGGCTTCGCAAATGCTCCATAATATTAAAAACGATATTAAAAGAAGCGGGGCTTATTATTCAAACTGGGGTATTTTGCTTGCCCATTTTGTACATGGTGTAAAAGAGGTTGCTATTGTTGGTGTGGAAGCATTAAACTATCGTAAAAAACTAGACATGAACTACTTACCTCAATGTATTTTTGCAGGAAATAGCACGCAAAGCCAGTTACCAATCCTACAAGACAGAATGCAGGATGGCAAAACAACCATTTATATTTGTGAAAACAGAGTCTGTAAGTTGCCGGTTAACATGGTTGAGGAAGCGATGAAAATGATTGAAGAATAAGTCGAAATAGATTTTTCTTATCTCAGAAATTAAAGTTTTGTATACTGGTGTATCAGTATATTAGTGTTAAGTCAAATTTGATATTTCTGGTAATTAGCCAGGTGACAACACTTGGCTGGTGCACTTGTCAGGTGTTGTCACCTGACAAATTAACTTTGACATGACATTAGTCTATTGTGAAATAAACCAATACTTAAATATACAAATACACTTGATAGTAAATAATCAAAAGAATAAACGTTACCTGGTCTGATATCGTAAAACGATAAATTAATTGGCAACCAACTGATTATGAATCATCCTGCTATTGTATTGCTGGATAAAGGCTTTCAGTTTTCGTTCCATTTTTGCCTGAATTTCAGGCATTTTTCCAACAAGATTATTCTTCAACAAAGGATCTTTAACATAATCATAAAGACCAATAGTTTTTTCCTGTAAAAAATGCAAGGTATAGTGCCCTTGAATAAACTGGTAGGTACTGTTGTTATAATTCACGGCAAACTTTTCCTTTGTACTATCTAACAGGTTAACACCAAAGGCAAGGTATTTATGATCGTAATTTAAATAACTTAGCACGGTAGGCATAATGTCCATTTGCTGGGCAACCAATGAGTCCATGCCTCTTAACAGCGTATCTCCGGGCTGATAAAACAAAATTGGCACTGAAAAATCCCCTATCGAAGTTTTGTATTCAGGATGCCATGAATGGTTTGAATGATCAGCTGTTAACACAAACAATGTATTTTTATACCAGGGTTCTTTTGAAACTTTTGCAAAAAACTTTCTTAATGCCATATCAGAATACTGAATTGGGATATGAAAATCAAGTGTGCCTTCTCTAAACACTCCTTCGTACTTTTCAGGAACCTTAAACGGATGGTGTGATGAAACAGAGAAAAAAGTAGCCAGAAATGGTTCTTTCAAATTATTAAATTCACCGGCCATGTACTGCATAAATTCTTCGTCCCAAATCCCCCATGAACCATCAAAATCATCATCATTACCATATTCAGTCATTCCAAAATATTTTTCATAACCTGCAACCTTCGTAAAAGCATCAAACCCCATAGAACCATTAGGCGCACCATGAAAAAAAGCTGTTTCATAACCTTTGGTGCTCAATGTAGTGGCCAGACTATTAATTTTATTAGATGCATAAACCGAAGTAACATAAGGATTAACCATAGATGGAATACTTGCAGTAACTGAAGGTAATCCATCGATTGATTTTCTTCCGTTGGCAAATGAGTATTGAAAGCACTTACTTTCACCAATCAACGAATCCAAAAATGGTGTATACCCCTGATATTCACCATTATCCAAATTTTTATTATACGCACCCACATATTCTTTAGCAAAACTTTCCATAATTAAAACAACCACGTTTAGAGGTTTAAATGCTCCAATAGTATCAGGCGTATGAATAGGTGTATAGATATTTTCAAGTTCTTCTTTCGTAAAATAATCTTTTTCTTTTAAAGGTTGTTTGCCAAGTGTACGGATAATGCTAAAAGGAGTATTCAATACAATAGCCATTTCAAGAGGTTTCTGTGTGTAAGCACCTGCATTACCTAAAGTTATAGGCCTTGTAGTTCCTGTAAAACCGCCCCTGATACCTATAATTGCAAAGTAAACACTTACTAATAACCAGGCTAAACCCGAAATATAAAATGATACTCGCTTAGGTTTATATTCTGTTAAAAGTTTCACTTTGTTATAGCCCCATATAAGCAAAACCATTTGCAACAACCAAAAAACAAAACCCTGCCAGTAATCAAGCAAAAAGAGGCGAAAAAGAGTTAATATGTTTCCTTCTTTGGCAAACATAAAAACATCAGCTGTAGAACGTTTTAAAATAAAGTCGAAATAAAAAAAATCGCTTACATTAGCTGCAAGGGCAACACCATTGGTAATAAAAAACAACCATTTTAAAAACTGGCTGTAAATTTTACCATTCCTAAAAGGCAATGGCAAATGATAAAGCAGTATATATAAACCATTTACAAAAAGAATTCCAGACACATCAAACTTTAGCCCTCCCAACATTATCACAATAAACCTTCCAAAGGTCATATCCTGAAAATGTTCGGTATTAAAAAAGTAAAACCCAAGTCTAGAAATGGTGAATAAAGCTATTAGTAATAAAAACCTATAAAGCAAAATAAGCTGATAATTGATGTTATAGGTTTGAAATCTATTTGATTTATGTGTAATATTGTCCATTTTTACGATTTAATTTTTCAGCTCACAAAGCTAAGAAATCATTAATTAATTGTCATTTATTTTTAAAAATTTCTCGTATTACATTCAATGAGAGCCATAATAAAGTTTTTAGTCCGTAAAGTTCCACGACCTATTTTAATTAGGTTTAGCTATCTATTTAGCAAAATAATGAGCCTGTTCTACAGGGGGAATAATGTGGAGTGCCCTATCTGCAACAGCCATTTTAGCAAGTTTTTACCCTATGGCCCCAAAGGTCACACTAACAGACTGTGTCCTAAGTGCTTATCACTTGAAAGACACCGTCTAATCTGGCTATTTTTGAATAAAAAAACCGGTTTTTTCAGTGCTAAATTAAAGGTATTGCACATAGCCCCGGAGCAGCCCTTTTTAAAAAGGTTTAAAAGCATAAACAACCTTGATTACGTAACTGCTGATTTAGAATCGCCCATTGCAGATGTAAAAATGGACATCCGAAGTATGCCTTTTGAAGATAATAGTTTTGATGTTTTACTTTGCAACCATGTACTTGAACACATTGATAATGAGCAAAAAGCAACTTCAGAAATTTACAGGGTACTAAAAAAAGGAGGATGGGCAATTTTACAGGTTCCGCTGGATATGAGCTTAGAAGAAACCTACGAAGACCTGAGCATTACCAACCCCAAAGAACGAGAACGGCTTTTTGGGCAATACGATCATGTACGGCTTTATGGAAGGGATTATCCTCAAAGGCTTGAAAAATCAGGGTTGAAAGTTTTGCCAGATGATATGGTTAAAGAAATTGGCGACGAATTGGCTGAAAGGTATCGGTTAGATAAAACTGAATTGCTTTATTATTGTGTAAAAGAATAGGGGTTTTATATCTTTGGTACTGGATGCTAGTTGCTATGTCAAGGCTAGTTCGTCAGGTGACAACACCTGACAAGTGCACCAGCCAGGTGTTGTCACCTGGCTAAATACTGATTTAAGTAATTAAAAACTATTGACAACTGAAAAAAACATAAAACAACTCAATAAGACTACTTTTGAGGAGCTTTTTAGGGAGTATTTTGTTCCTTTAACAGCCTTTGCAAAAAAATATGTGGGTGATGTTGATTCGGCAAAAGAAATTGTGCACGATGTTTTTGTTAACCTCTGGACAAAAAGGGCGTCCATTGACATTGAAAAATCGGTAAAATCGTATTTGTACACATCGGCCTATAATCGCAGCCTGAACCATATTCGTGATAATAAAAAATTCAACACTAATGTTTCGGTTGAGGATAGTGCTGTGAATGTTTCCGGATGGAATTTTGAGGATGACGTTGATGCTTTAGAACTTGAAAAAAAGATCAACAATATAATCGCCTCGCTTCCTGAAAAATGTAAACAAATTTTTTTAATGAGTCGTTTTGAAGGTTTAAAATACCATGAAATTGCTGAAAAATTAACTATTTCGATAAAAACAGTTGAAGCACAAATGTCGAAGGCATTAAAAGTTTTAAAAGAAAATTTGAAGGATTACTTAACTATTTTGATTTTATTATTGATACTGAATTAAGTCAGAAATTAGAAGTTTAAATTTAGAACTTAAATGCCGGCAATAAAAACAATATACTAATTTCTAATACACAAAGTTCAAGATAAAGTAAGGGTAAACGAAAAACAATGTGTATTATTGTTGAAGGATATTAAATGAGTAATAGCGACCAACATATTGAGCTTATAATAAGGCACTTATCTGGAGAAGCAACGCCTAAAGAGGAACAATTGCTTTCTAACTGGTTGATTGAAAATGAATTGAACCAAAAACAGTTTAATGAAACCAAAAGTGCATGGGAACTGGCAAATGATAAGCTGGATCCTGAGGCTGCAATGATTGATGTTGATGATGAATGGAATAAAATCTCTTCGGAATTAAATTTTGAAGAGAAAAACAAGCTGATTGCATTAAAACCTAAAACTTCGTTCAACTGGGTAAAAATAGCTGCTACAATTCTTGTTTTAATTACCCTGGCGGGTGGTTGGTATTTGTTAAAGCAGCCAAAAGAAACCATCCTTGTTGCAAGCAATAAAATTATTGAAAACAAAATGCCGGATGGCTCAAATATTACGCTTAAAGAAAAATCCAGCATCGCTTATGATGAGGAATACAACCAGCAGATTAGAAAAGTTGTTTTAAAAGGCGAAGCTTTTTTTGAGGTAGAACCTAACAAAGAAAAACCTTTTATTGTTGAAGCAGGAAAAATTATTGTGAAAGTTTTAGGAACCTCATTTATAGTAAAAAACAGTGAGCAAAACGAACTATCTGAGGTAATCGTTTCTGAAGGGACAGTACTTGTTTATAACGCAAAAAACAAACAAGACAGCGTTATAATTACTGCAGGCGAAAAGGTGAGTTTCAGAGAAAAATCTACGACCCTGAAAATTGATAAAAATCAAGATAAAAATTTCATGGCCTGGAAAACAAAAAATTTTACCTTTGATAATACAAGCTTAAGCGAGGTGGTAAAAACGATTAATCACGCCTTTAATGCTAATATTATCCTGAGAAACAAAAACTTAAGCAATTGCACATGGACCGTTTCTCTTCAAAATCAAAGCCTTGAGTCAGTTTTAAAAGTATTGGAAGTAACTTTAAATATTAAAGCAAAAAAAACAGGAAAAAAAATTGAATTAATTGGCCAAGGATGTGAAAACATACAGAAGAAATAATACTACACTGCTTTCAGTATCTCTTTTCATCCTTTTTTTCGCCTTCTTTAATCAGAAAATAACTGCGCAGGATAGCAAGCTTGAAAAAAAAATCAGTATAGTTGCAAGAAATAAACCCCTGTCGGAAATACTGACTGAAATTGAGAAAAAGAGTGACATTTTATTCTCTTACAGCAACCAACAGATTATTGCCAGTCAAAAAATAACCCTAATTGCCCGAAGAAAAAAGGTGAAAAATATTCTCGCACAACTATTTAGTAAGGCATCCATTGACTATACCCAACTTGAAAAACAACTAATACTTAAACCTAAGATTATTGCAAAAGAAGTACGCGAAATATCGATTGAAAAACCAAAAAAATTCACAGTCAATGGATACATTAAAGATGATGAAACAGGAGAAGCCTTAATTGGAGCAACTATTGCCATTAAAGGAACAACAACAGGTACTGTAACAAACAATTATGGTTTTTATTCACTTAGCTTGCCTAAAGGCAACTACTTATTACAGCTTTCATACATTGGGTACGAAAGTAAATTAGAAGAAGTCACCTTAAATAGAAACCAGCACCTATTACAAAGCCTAAGGCTCGATGAAACTGATTTAGGAGTGATTGTGATTTCAGCAACCGAAAGCAAAGATTTACACACAATCAATCCTCTAAAAAAAATAAACCTTCGTCCTCTGGAACAAAACCTAAAAACGGGTATTTCAGGAGAAAGTGACCTTTTTCAGTCCATCCAGTCAGTTCCGGGAATCAACTCAACAAGCGATGGTTCAGTCTTTTTCTTCACACGAGGAGGCAACAAAGACCAAAACTTAATCCTGATAGACGAAGCCCCTGTTTACCACCCTTCGCATCTGTTTGGCCTTGTTTCAGCAGTTTCCCCGGAGGCTATTAACGATGTTTCCGTTTACAAAAACTATTTTCCGGCACATTATGGTGGACGGCTTTCATCAATTGTTGATATTAGGATTAAAGATGGCAATATGAATAATTTTGGGTTTTATGGTGCCATTACACCTATTACCACAAGCCTTAATTTTGAAGGGCCAATTGTTAAAGAAAAAGCCTCTTACCACGTAAGTTTAAGAGGTTCGCAAATAAACTGGTTAAACAGACTGGTTTCCAACACGCAGAAAATCAACTTCTTAGACTTTCATGCAAAATTGAATTTTAAAATTGGCAAAAAAAACAGATTGTATTTTTCCTTTTATTCAGGCACCGATGATGTAAAAGGTTTTGAAACAGGCATTCGTTCATCTTACGCTTTAAAATGGCAAAACTTTGCAAGCACATTAAGGTGGAACAGGTTGTATTCCGACAGGCTTTTCTCCAACATTATGCTTTTTACCAGCTACTATGATTATTACCTTTTTACTTCGGTTGAAGATAATCAGTATTGGAATTCGCTGATTGGCAACTTGAGCCTAAAATCAGATTTTACTTATTATGCCAGTACCAAAAACACAGTCCGGTTTGGAGGAAGCCTTAACAGCCATTACTTTAACCCCGGAAACCTGAACGATGAAGTTTTTAGCCAAACTGTAAAAGCCAGTGGTGCATTACAGGCCAATTTGTACTGGGGACAAAATCTAAATATAACTAATTCATTTTCTTTTAATTACGGCTTAAGATTATTAAGCTGGAACAATTTTGGACCAACAACAATCTACAAATTTGATGAAAATCATTTGGTTTCTGATACACTCAATTACCAGGAAGGTGTTTTTAACAAATACACCCATCTGGAACCCAGAATGGAACTGATTTACACTTTCAACAAAATACACGCTGTGCAATTTAGTTTTAACCATAATGTTCAACACCTGCATCAGCTGTCAAATTCAATTAGCCCTTTTACCACGCTTGACATTTGGATGCCCAGTGGCCCAAACATTGAGCCCCAGCAAATGAATCAATTTGTTTTAGGTTACCTGGTAAAGTTTTCTGAGTACGATCTTTCCTTCGAAAGCTATTATAAAAAAATGTATAACCAAATTGAATACGTTGAAGGTGCCAATATGCTTTTAAACCCCTACATTGAAAATGAATTAAGATTTGGAAACACCACTTCGTATGGTTTTGAATTAGGTGCAAAAAAAACAAAAGGCGATCTTACTGGCTGGATAAATTACAGCTATTCAAAAACCAACAACCATTTTGAAGCTATTAATCAGGGACGCTCCTACCCTGCTTATTACGATAAACCTCACCGTTTCAACTTTTATCTTTTGTATAAAATAGGAAAAAGGTGGAAGTTGTCCTTAAACTGGATTTACACCTCTGGAACAAAATATACCAAACCCACTGGTTTTTATCCATATAACAATTACGTGGTACCTGTGTACACTGAAAAAAACAATACAAAACTACCTGATTATCACAGACTTGACTTATCAGCCAGTTTTCAACTAAATAAAAAGAATACATCCAGATACAAACACCAAATTACGCTATCAATCATTAATTTGTATGGGCAAAAAAATCCGATTTCAATAAATTTCAATAAAATTAAAAGTGAAAATGGTGAGTTTAAAATCCCGGCAAATTATATCTCAGAAAATCAATTGTACCCAACCCAAACCTGGCTGCTTGGAGTAATGCCTACAATAAGTTACCAGTTTAACTTTCAAAATAAACCACGATAGTTATGAAGATACCGAATAAATATTTGTACTTCCTGCTTTCAATTTTGATTTATTCCTGTGAAGAAGTAACAGATTATGAATTCAGCACCGAAGACCTGCAATTTATAGTAATAAATGGAAATTTGACCAATGAAAGAAAAGCTCATGAAATTACTGTAAATTATCCTGTAACCAGCCTAAATGAGCCTGCCATGCCTGTTTCAGGTGCATATGTATATGTTTTTGATGGCGATTCGTTGCATGCCCTTGAAGAAGACCTTTTAAACCCAGGTACTTACAAAACCGATGAAGCTTTTAGTTCGGTTGTTAACCGGCCTTACACTTTATACATAGCTACCAGCGAAAAACGATATTACGCAAGCACTTATATGCTTCCGGTAACAGCTTTTAATCCGCTAAAATATAGTTTTGATGAAGAAAAAAAGCTCCTTTCAATTGATTCGGTAAACCAGGCTTTTGATAGAAACGAATCTGCCATTTATGAAATACAGGTTGACTGGACACAAGTTGAAGGCTACGAAACCATAGAAGAAAGTAAAAAAAAGGCAGTACTCTACTATTATACACTTAACACAATTGATATTAGCCAGGTTTTTGCCCCTGAAAAAGAAACGGCTTATTTTCCTGCCGGAACAACCCTGGTAGAAAGTAAGTATTCAATAACGCCTGAGCATGCAGGTTTTATTCGCTCTATGTTACTTGAAACAGAGTGGAGGGGTGGTTTTTTTGATGTGGCCCAGGGCAACCTTAAAACCAATTTAAGTGAAGGTGCTTTTGGCTATTTTTCGGTTTCTACAGTTATTCGGGATACTATTATTGTAGAATAAGGGAAAAAAGCCTCATCAAAACCAAACAAACACCTGTCTATGAGCTAATTAAATAGACAAAGCTTTTTTTTCACATTTTTTATTAAGGGTAATCTACAATTCTTGTGTAATAAAATTGTAATACGATTGAAACTTAATAGAAAATAAAAAATTGCAAATTAAAATTTAGAATTATGAAAAAAATTAGCGTAATCTTAGTAGTTATTTTTTCAGTATCATTTGTGTTTACTTCATGCGAAAAAGGTGATATTGAACCCATTGAGCAAAAAAATATTTTGCCCGAAAACTTCAGGGTAGAAATTCCAGCATCTTTAATGTCGGATGCCACTAAATCATTAAAAAACACCAAAAGTGGCGAATTAAAAGGAAATGAAATCTACGAACACCTAACAACATTCATCAGTGTTGGTAACGAAGCTGCAAAAATTGTTTCAGATATCATTACTGCCATTCCACTTTACAATTTAAGCCAGGCCCAGGAGTTTGATTTTGAAGGAGATGATGATGGCAGGATTAAACACGTGATAGTGGTTGAAAATTCAAGTTTCGAGGGCAAAGTTTGGCAATACCAATTAACTATTACCGATAAGCTATCGGAAGGAAACGAAGATGGTGGCATGGGTATCCAGATTTTCTGGGACAAAGATCCAATTGATGGGATAGCTATTTTAAAGCCCTATAACATCAATAGAAACGAAATACCACTTTTTGCCCAGTCAATTTTCAGGATTGATTACAGCGAAACCAGCACTAACTATGAGCAAGAAATGACTGTTTACGTTGCAGGTTTACAAACAGACCTTATCTGGCAAGACAAATATGCCATGGAAACCATGAAAATGAACGTTGGTAAAAACGGGAATTTGATAGAAGTTTATGGTAACTCAAATCACCCAAATGCAAACTTTTATACAACAAATACAGGTTTTAACTGGTCATTTGTTGCAGCCGGTTCAAATGTTTCGGAAATCGGAGTAGCCGAAGTTGGCCTGCCTTCTAGTGATTTAAACACAACCGACAGAACCGTAATTTTAAAAGATAACTCTTTAAAAGATGTATTGTCTGCTGAAGTAACAGCCTATTTTGTTTCGGAATGGGGATTAACACCAACACAGCAACAACTTGATGAATATCTTGGCGATGCTGAAGCTCCGGGTTATTTCAACAATGCAGGCTTTGTACAAGGAGGAACTTCTCCGGGCGCAGAATACGATGTTTTTGAAACTGCCATTAATGGACTGACACCATATAACCCTGTAGAGGTTTCAAATTTAACTATTGCTTTTAAAACAGAATAAATCCTTATTATTTATTTCAATGCCTGGGGCTGTCAAAACTAAGCTTTTTGACAGCCCCATTTTTTATTCAACCTCAATTTTTCCAATTCCGGTTTTTAGATAAATTTTTACGGTAATATTAGAACTTTCGTAGGCTTTGTTAACATAAACAGCACCTTTTTTCTTTATCATATTTTTAACATCCACACCTCCAATTCCTTTCAGAACTTCCAATCTAACCCCTACATTATCAGGCAAATAAATCTGACTAAGACCAATTCCTCCTTCAAGGTGAATATCAGTACTTTGTTTCCATTTACCCCTTAAATCAATTTTAGTTTTTCCTACTCCCATTACCATACGAAAGTGTTCAACATTTAGTTCGCTCAAAAAGATTTCGCTCAGTCCTGCGCCCAGGTTAACATCAAAACTTAAAGGTATTTCATTATTAAATTTTAAGTTCCAAACATACTTATCCTCATCATTCAATGTGAAATTTCCTGTATTTGGCTGCCCAATTGATAAAAGACCTTTTCTATTTTTAACATTATACTTTATTTCAGGTTTCCATTTATTTTTTGAATAAATAAATCCACCTGTAAGTAGTTCACTTGCCCCGCCTGAAAGAACCAACCTCCCTGCACCTATTTCTAAATCAACCTCAACCGATTTGGCTCCTTGTAGTTTAACAACTGCAACATCTTTTGTCACTTCAGCATCAGACTCATCAGATTCGTACATTATCTCCTCCATTTTGTCCTCAAGCTCTTCAAAATCAGTGGCAACCAATTCATCCTCAGCTTCAATATTTTCAATTTCAGAATCGATGAATTCTTCGTCCTCATTTTGCTGTTGGTTACAGGAAAACAGCATTAGTATTAAAATCGCTAGGGTCAATAAGTAAAACTTGCTCATGTTGTTATCTATTTCTCTGTTTTTATTTCAACAATTTTTTTCCTTTTAAACAAATTACCAAACCATGAAAAAAACCTCCCAAATACACCTTTCCGTTTGTTTTCTTTGGCCGCTTCTTTCTCACCTTCTTCTTTGGCCTTTTTTAATTCCTTTTTCCTCTGTTCTTTTTCTTTTTCTTCGCTGGCAACATGCTTTTTTAGTTCCTCTTCGGTAACATTGGTAAACTTAAGCCTGGATCCCTCAGTATCGACTAAAATTATTTGTTCTTTGCTTATCTCATCATTCAATATTTTTTTTGATAATTCATTTAAAATATGCCTTTGAATAGACCTTTTTATAGGCCGTGCTCCAAATTGAGGCTTATACGAGCGCCTGGTTAACCAAACCACCCCCTTTTCTGAAACATGAATGTTTATATCTTGTTGTAAAAGTTTCTTTTTTAAGCTTTTCAACTGTAACTCCACAATTTGCATAATTTCATATACAGACAATGGTGTAAACATAATGATTTCATCAATCCTGTTCAAAAATTCCGGAGCCATTTTTTCCTTCAACACTTTCGAAACGTCCTCTTTTGCTTTTAAAATCACTTCGGCTCTATTATTAGGATTCATTTTCTCGAAATGATCCATAATTTTATCCGAACCAGCATTAGATGTCATAATGATAATTGTGTTCTTAAAATTCACCGTGCGGCCTTTACTATCAGTCAGTCGGCCATCATCAAGTACCTGCAAAAGGGTATAAAAAACATCTTTGTGCGCTTTTTCAATTTCATCAAACAGCACTACTGAATAGGGTTTTCTTCGAACAGCTTCGGTCAGTTGGCCCCCTTCGTCATACCCCACATAACCAGGTGGTGAACCAATCAGTCTTGCTACCGTATTTTTTTCCTGATACTCAGACATATCAATTCGTGTCATTGAATTCTCATCGTCAAATAAAAATTGTGCAAGCGCTTTGGCCAACTCCGTTTTTCCCACACCAGTTGTACCCAGAAAAATAAATGAGCCAATTGGTTTTTTTTCATCATGAAGTCCAGCCCTGCTCCTTCGAACAGCATCAGAAACAGCAACAATGGCCTCGTTTTGCCCAATTATTCTTTTGTGGAGCTCAGCCTCAAGATTCATTAACTTTTCGCGCTCACTTTTGAGCATTTTTGTTACCGGCACACCTGTCCAATTGGCAATAATTTCGGCAATCAGCTCCCTGTCAACAAACTCTTTTGCCAATACTATATCCGATTGGTTTTTGGTCATTTCTTCCTGCAACTTCCCTAATTTACTTTTGGCCTCAGGCAACTTAACATACTTAATATCAGCAGCTTTATCAAACTTTTCTTCTTTCTCTAAAGTCTCCACATCCAAATTAAGTTGTTCTATCTCTTTTTTTGTGGCCACAATATCTGTTATCAACTTCTTTTCCGATTCCCAAATTGCCCTTAGTTTAGTCCGCTCGTCTTTTAGGTTGACAATCTTCTCATGCAATATTTTTTCAGCGTTTTCGTCACCCTCTTTGGTAACCATGCTTTTTTCGGTCTGTAACTGGGTAATTTGTCTTTCCACCTCATCAATTTCTCCAGGTAATGAATCCATTTCCAACCTTAGCTTAGCTGCAGATTCATCCACTAGATCGATAGCCTTATCTGGTAAAAACCTATTTGTTACGTATCTTTTTGAAAGTTCAGCGGCTGCAACCAGAGCTTCATCTTTAATCTGTACCCTATGAAAGTTCTCGTACTTTTCTTTTATTCCACGAAGAATAGAAATGGTTTCATCAACACTTGGTTCATCAATCACCACTTTTTGAAACCTACGTTCCAGCGCTTTATCTTTTTCGAGGTATTTTTGATATTCATCAAGCGTAGTTGCTCCAATGGCTTGCAACTCTCCACGGGCTAATGCAGGTTTTAATAAGTTGGCTGCATCCATTGAGCCACTTCCTCTTCCTGCCCCCACCAATAAATGAATCTCATCGATAAACAAAATTACATCACCAGCAGCCTCTTTTACTTCAGCCAAAATTGATTTCAACCGCTCTTCAAACTGTCCCTGTTTGCTGGCTCCAGCCAGAAGTGAGCCCATATCCAGCGCAAAAATTCGACATTTTTTCAAATTTCTTGGAACATCACCTTTTACAATTCGATGTACAAGTCCCTCTATTACAGCAGTTTTACCAACACCAGGATCACCTACGACAACAGGGTTATTCTTTCTCCTTCTGGAAACAATTTGAAGTATACGTCTAATTTCTTCAGTACGCCCAATTACCGGATCCAATTTACCTGCAAGTGCTTTTTCATTGAGGTTAATCGCAAATTTATTGAGATTTTCAAATTCGTCCTTATTCTTTCTTTCTACTTCAACATCACTACGAAGTTCTTTTATTCCATTCTCTAGTTTTTCCTGGTTAATCCCCTTTTCTTTCATCAAAGAGGCTACTAAATCGCCCGTTACTAGTATTCCTGAAAAGATGTGTTCTATTGAAATATACTCATCTCCAAGGCTTTTTGAAATAACTTTGGCGGCTCTTAATGATTTCTCCACATGGTCTGAAACCACCAGTACCTCATTTTCTTCTAGTTGAGGGTATGCATCAACAACCTGTGCTATCAGTTTTGCAAAAGCACCAATATCTACATCCATTTTACGAAGTATAAAAGGAGTGACATTTTTATCTGTTTCAATTATGCCTTGCAAAATATGGCCATTTTCGATGGCCTTATGCATCTTTTCTTTGGCTATATCAGAGCCTTTTCGAAGTGCTTTTTGGGTGAGTATAGTGAAGTCTTTATAGTCCATTTTCTGTTAATCACTTGATTATTTAATGTTGAAATATACAAATAATCAATTGAAAATGGTAATAGTTTCTTGTCAGATACACCATATTAGAGGTAAAACCATCAATTTCCAAGGTATTTGAAAAAAAAATTCCAACAAATGACTCTATATCTTCATTCCAATAACAAGAATATCGTCTAATTGTTGGTATCTTTTCCCATTCTCATCCTTGTGATTTTGCCATTTAGTTAAAAAGATATCCAGCATATCTTTTTGCTGCTTTGCTGGTAGTTGGTGGTTTTTGAGCAATAGCTTTTTAAACCTTTTTATCATTAATTTTGAACCTGTTTCTCCACCAAACTGATCGGGATATCCATCAGAAAAAATGTAATAATTATCGCCCTTTTTCATTTCAATCACATGATTGGTAAAGCTTCCTCTGTCTTTCACGTAAATACCTACAGGCATGCGATCTGCGTCATATTTAATTAATTCGTTATCCCTGATTAGGAATAGTGAGTTGTAAGCCCCGGAGAACTCCATTTCCATTTTTTCAAAATCAAGAATACAAAGCGCCATATCCATTCCATCTTTGGTCTCATTGTCTTTCCCAGTCTGCCTCAATGACTCTTTCACACTTGCTTTCAGCTCGTTAAGAATTTGATTTGCATGCAAATTGTCAAATTTATTGGTAATCTCATTTAAAAATGAGATGCCAAGCATGCTCATAAATGCCCCTGGAACTCCATGTCCGGTGCAGTCGGCAGCAACAATAATGGTGCGATTGTTTTTTGTGGAAGCCCAGTAAAAATCACCACTAACAATATCACGTGGTTTGTAAAGGATAAAATGCTCTGGTAGCACTTCATTAAGCACCTCACTCGGAGGCAATAAAGCTTCCTGAATTCTGCTGGCATAATGAATGCTATCGGTAATACTTTTGGTTTGCTCTAAAATCATACTATGCTGCACCTCAATTTGTTCTTTTTGCTCCACAACATGGTCACGTTGTGCTTCAATCTCATCTCGCTGGGCCAAAATTTCTTCTTTTTGCTGTTCCAGCTCCACATTTTTCATTCGGATTTCGGTAGTTCGCTCTTTTACAATTCTTTCAAGTCTTTCTTTGTCCTTTCTTAATCTTCTTACATTTAGTCTGACAATTAACCAAACAAAAGCAACTGCTGCTAAAAAGAACAAGGTAATTGCCCAAATTGTCATGTACCATGGGGGGAGAATTGTAAACTCATAACTTACAGTATTACTTTCAGTGCCATATAGATTTCTAGCTTTCACTTCAAAACGATAGTGCCCAGGTGAAAGGTTAGTAAACGGAAAACTATTTTCTTTTTTCCAGGATGACCATTCATCAAATAAGCCTATCAACCGGTAGCTGTATTCTGTGTTTTTCTCCTGTTCATAAAAAAGTGCAGCGTATTTAAAGGTAAGTTGATTGTTTTTATAAAGAAGTTCAGGAATTAATTCATCATTCTGCTTGAGAGATAAATAAATGATACTATCCCTTTTTTCATAAAATGTACCACAAAAAAGACTGGAGTCCTTTCCATTGAAAGTTGTAGTAACTTTTAATACATTTACATTAAAAGGGGTTTTATAGTTTTCAACCTTTGTATTGTCAAACTTGTAAGCCCCATTATCGTTTCCTATCCAAAAATAATTCCCATCTTCATAAATAGCATATACTACTTGTTGAGGAATACCTTTCGAGAATTCTTCATCTACAATTAAGGAATCTGCTGCTGTTTTTAAAAACCGAATTACTCCGGCCCATTTGCTTTTTTTTCTGTCATTTGAATATAAACTTAACCAGTATCCTTCTCTTGTTTTCTGAATTTCGTATATACCATAATCATTGTCGGTAAAATTAATCCCCCATTTTTTTATTGTATCTACTTTATTGGTTTCCTCATTGTACTTAAACAAACCTGAAGCAGAAGAAATAACCGTCTCACTGTCAATACCATAAACCGAATACTCAGAACCGTATAGGGGAAGTCCCTGAACAGAATCAATCATTAAAGGTTGCAGATCCTCAGGACTTTTCAATTTAATTGCTCCAGCGGCCCAAGTTCCTAAATATAATGTGCCATTCTCTGCTTCGTAAATATTTTTTACTGTATTTTTAATGGAATCATTTCTAATAAATTCACTCCACTTTTTTTTATTCTCATCAAATGAGATGTATCCAAAACCGTCAGCTAGGCCAACAAATATCCTGTTAGGTTTAATTTTTGACTGTAGTAGCTGCAATGCAATTTTATTATCTACAATTTTTGAAACTTTGTTTTCACTCAGCTCAAAAATTCCTCCTGTGGTTGCTATCAGCAGTTTTTCTTTTTCGCCTACTTTAAATTTCAAAAAGTGCCACGCTTCATAAGGAATATCTGGTAATACTTCGAATTTTGAGGATCCTTTTTTTTCCTCGTCTAATACAAACACTCCAGAATTTGTAGCAACATAAATTTTTTGCTCAAATCTAATAATATCAACCACAGCTCCACTAAGGCCGTTATTTTTATTCCAATACCTGAATGGGCTACCATAATTTACATTGTAGATTCCTTTTACTGCACCAGAAAACCATAAATTACCAAACTCCTTGTCATAAAAAATTGACAGAATCATGTTTTCCTCAATTCCTGATTGAGTATTTATTTGTTCAACGATTTTACCTGCTTTATTAAAAATTACAACCCCATTTTGAAGCGTTGAAATAGCAAACTTTTCATCAGGCAATTTAACGCCTCCGTATATAACACTTTCAATCAACACCTTAGATGCTTCACTCTCCAAATTAACAAAAGCTTCTTTTTCTTTTGGATCATATATCGTAATTCCTTGATTTCTTGAACAAATTAAAATTTTGTCTTTGTCGAACGGAAGCATAACGTATACCCTATCATTGGCAAATATTTCACTACCTTCGATAAATTTTAGTTCATTATTTACTTCCTTTAAAATTCCAGTTCCCTGCTCCCTAACATAAAACTCATTAAAAACTTCAAAAGACCAATGAAAAGAGCTTTCAGTTTCATAAATCTTAAAGGATTTTCTTATCTTATCAATATTAACTGTATCAAAAGGACTTTCTACACGGAATATTTTTTCGTTTGACTGAAAATAAATGTTTCTACCAATTTTTTTAATATTCCAAATAGTATTAAAATCAGGATTTCCATGATTATACACCTCATATAAAGAAAAAAAGCCAAGATAACCTAAGGAATCAGGAAGTAAAACACCAAAATCCTGAGAGGCACCATAATAAACAAAACCATCTTCATCGGCCAACAAGGAACGTATTGATGCACTTCTATCATTCTCATACAATTTCCAGTTAGCCCCGTTATACTCCAGCAAGCCATGATTGTTTGCAAAATACATCATCCCTCTTTTATCCTTAACTATTGCCCAATTTTGTGCATGCTCGCCGTATTCTTCGGGTGTGTAATTTTTGATAAAAGGAAGTCCATTGCTGTTAACTTGTGCATAGGAATTATAGGTTCCAAAACCAAATAGTACTAATATAATAGAGAGCCATAGCCAGCATCTTCCTGTTATATTATTTGATATATTCATTTTAGTGAATGTAAGTTTTGATAAAGATAGCACAAAATAGTAATTTATTCCGAACCGCTGTTAGTAATAGATTGTTTACTATATTAAAAAGAAATAGCCGACAAATTCCTTGCCGGCTATAAAAAAAAAGAAATAGAATTTTAGAACAGTGCTATTTTTTTTGAAACCGTTTTTGGGCCAGAACTAAGTCGTAACAAATAAATATCAGACTTTTGGTTTAAGCTGAACTCATGATGCAGAGCGTTAGCAGGCTTTATTACTTTGATAAATTGTCCCAGTTTATTAAATAGTTCAATCTTTTCTATGGGGAAAGAACTCCCGGCCTCAATTATTATTTTATCGCCATTTATGAACACCTCAACATCCTCCTCAACTACTTCTCCAATCGACAATACAGACTTTTCGCCACCCGTAAATTGAGAAAAACTCCCAACAGTTCCGGTTATTTGATTCAACGCCAGATCATTTAATGGTGTCCAATAACTTCCGCTCCACGCAGCGCCAACCATCTCACTCTCAACTCCATACACATCCTCGTTGGTGTAATTTAGTTCAATATCACAGCTAAAATCAGACATGCCATCTTGATTAACAGTCCAATAGCGATTGAGATAGTTGATTGTACTTGAATTGTTGGGATGCTTCATATTTTTAACATTTACCGATAAAACAGCATTATCATATGTACCTGAAGCAAAATTAAATTCCGCCGGTGTATACTCATCAACACCAGTTGTATCACCTATTGGAAACAAATAATTGCCATTTCCATTTATACCCATTTCCATTTTCCCATTTCCTTCGGCCACAACCATTGAAGTTTCAGACAGGTCACCAGAAACAGATGCTCCATCATTTAGCCTCAGATTATGGTCGTTTAAAAACAGGAAACCGCTGGTAAGGTTTAGCTCCTGGTAAATAACCAGGTTCACATTTAATGATAAGTCAGCCCCATCTTGAATACTCAACTTTGCAATATTGAGTGGGAAATCGCCACCAATTAATTGTGGCAAAGGTCCTTTAAAAGTTAAGTTCCCGTCAAAAGTGCCAGTTGATGAATTGTTCACCAGGTTCATCCCATTAGCAAATACAAGTTCAGCATCGGGTGACACAATTAAATTAGCTGCATCTCCTATGACCAGTTCCTGAGCATAAACCGACCAGCCAGAAATAAACAAGCTAAGGATTAGAAATTTATAAAAATTATTCATGTCGTTAATATTTTAGTTTTAATCCAACTCAATTTCCTCAATCAATGTCTTTATTTCAATAATATCAAACCATAATTGTAGTATCACTTTTAGTTGTTCACACTTTTCGCATACAGTCCAATATTTCTTTACAAAATAAATCTTAATTAGAGGATATTGACTTAAACTTCTATTCTTTTATATTTTTGTTTTTAAGCAATTCTGATAAGTTTTCAGTATACTTTTTAAGTTCCTCAAACTCTTTTTTTAATTTATCAATTTCATCAACTTGCTTTTTCAGTTCTGAATTTTCTTTTTTTAAGGTTTCAATTTCTTTTTGTTGCTCTTTAATTGCCTCAACTATAATTGGGGCAACTTTTGTATAGTTTATAGCCTTGTATCCGTTTGGTGCAGTGGTCACAATTTCAGGCACGACCTTTTCTACTTCCTGAGCAACAAATCCAATCTGCTTTTCATTCGAAAGCTTTTTCTCTTTTTTAGCCTTGCTATTCCAGTCATAATAATATCCATTTAAGGCCAAGATGATATCTAAACCAGAAGTTAAAGGGATTATATTAGTTTTTAGCCTGGCATCAGAGTTTGAAGCCACCTCTCCTGAAGCATATAAATTTCCTGTAACCTGTACTAAACCCTCAGCAAAATCACCATAAATAAGTGGCTCAGGAGTATCAGAATTAGAAATATATAATTTATCCGAGCCATCCTCCTGTCTGCCAGCATTGTAGCCAAGAAATACATTATTGTTTCCTGTTGCATTACCAGATCCTGCTTGAAACCCAATATAAGTGTTATTTATCCCGGAAGTACTTCCATTTCCGGCATAAGCTCCAACAAACACATTTGCTTCACCGCTAATTCGGAAACCTGCTGCTGACCCAATTATTGTATTATTATCTCTAGCTTCACCAAATGAGGCTGTTCTATCTCCAATAAAAGTATTTCCGTAAGAATTACCACAACTGTAGCCCGATCTGGTGCCTATAAAAACAGAGTTTGCCGTTGTTTCGCAATTATAACCGGCATTATTTCCAATAAATATATTCTCTTCTCCATCTTCCACCCCAGTAAATTTAAAGCCGGTTCCATTACCAATAAATATATTTAAGGCTCCAACAGTATTTCCTCTTCCAGCTTCAAACCCCAAAAAAACGTTGCCATCTGAGCTGGTTGTATTTACACCTGCCTGATAGCCAATAAAAGTATTATAAAGACCCGTAGTTATTGAATCTCCGGCTCTGTGACCAATAAAATAATTGTCGGGGGTAAGATTTAAGAAATCTGTAGCGTTTACATCACCAAGTTTCCCAACTGCAAATCCATTGTTACTGGTTTCGCTTACATAAATTCTTGTACTATCTGGTGTCACCTTTAAATAGTCTGCATCTCCAGCAGCTTTACCAGTACTTAACCTACCAACGGAAAAACCACCTCCAGCAGCTTTTGTTGCATCGTTTGGAATAATAACTTTTACATTACCAGGATTTACAGTGAAATAGTCTCCATCAGTTGCTTTACCAGTACTTAGTCTTCCAACTGAAAAACCACCTCCAGCAGCTTTTCCAGGAGTATCATCAATAAAAATATGTACCCCACCCGGGTAAACCGCAAATACAGTTTGCCCCCCGTCATTTTTTACTTCGAAGAGAGGAGCGCTTGGATCTGATTTACCTTGTCCGGTAATATTTTGTTGCAAACCTAAAATTGCAAATATTATTATAATAGTTTTTAAAGTCCTCATAATAAATTGTTTATGGTTGTGATTTGTTTTAGTTATATGGATTTGAATCATTTCAATACTATCAATCTTTATCTAAACTGCTTTTCAATAATTTTTCAGTTATTTTTTTTAGTTCTTCCAATTCATTTTCAAGTTTATCAACTTTTACAAGCTTCTGCTTAAGCAAACTGTTCTCTTCTTTTAGTTTACTCATTTCAACAGTCTGTTTTTCAATTTCTTTTTGCTGTTCTTTTACAGCTTCAATTAATACGGCTGCTAATTTATCGTAGGCTATTGCTTTATACCCATCAGGTCCTACAGCTACTACTTCAGGAATTATTTTTTCTGTTTCCTGCGCTATAAGTCCAACAGTTTTTCCTTTTGTAAATCCATTGCTACCATTTTCATCAGTCTTATATTCAAAGGAAACTCCCCGTAGTTTAATAACTTTCTCCAAAGAGTTATTCAAAGTCTCAATATTCTTTTTAAACCTAACATCTGAAGCAGCCCATGCTCCTGATGAACACCAAGTTGGCCCATATGCAACAAGTGCATAAGTATCATTTCCATCCATATTAATTTCAAGGGCATAGGATGAACTTGGTGCATCATTAATTCCAACCCCCCCGTTAAAAGTTAAAAGATTCGTCGAAAAATCTCCAAAGACTAAAGGTGTAGTAGTTGAACTATTATCAATATACAACCTGTTAGAATTTGTTTCATTCAAACCAGCATTGTATCCAATAAACACATTTCCTGTTGCAGCACCACTCTGATTACCTGCATTTTCTCCTAAATAAACATTATTTGAACCTGTTATGTAAGTTTCACCAAAAGGATCCTGATGGCCCAGGATGACATTATGTGAAGCAGCAGCAGATTTATACCCAGTATAATATCCAATGAAAACATTTTTTGTTCCTGTGGCTTCAATAAACGGAGAATCATTAGAGCCACCTGCACCAGCACCTATACATACATTATCGCCACCGGTTGTAAACGCCCTTCCTGCTGTTGAACCAAGAAAAACATTTTGTCTACCAGTAGTATGTTTTCCGGCTTCAAATCCAAGAAAAGTTCCAGCCTGCCAGGTAGTTTGTGAATAACCAGCCTGATAACCAACTGCTGTATTGTAGTTTGATGTGGCATTGTACCCGGCCTGATAACCGATATAGGTATTGTAATCGCTTCCAGAATTGATATAACCAGCCTCTTTCCCGATAAAAACATTAGTTATGCCATCAGTATTTGAATACCCGGCCCTGTATCCAATAAATGTATTACTTTCACCAGTAGTATTTGAGAAACCACTTTCGTAGCCAAGAAAAAGATTATATAATCCGGTTGCCCTATTTCCACTATTGTGACCAATAAAATAGTTTGATTTATTTAGCCGCATAAAATCCTCAGCACCTGATATTTTAGCATTTAGTTTTCCTACAGCAAACCCTTTGTCACTTGTTTCCGATGTATAAATTCTTGTGCTGTCAGGAGTAACTCTTAAAAAATTAACTGCATCACCTGCAGCTTTACCAGTACTTAATCGTCCAACAGCAAATCCGCCACCAGCAGCCTTTCCAGCAGTACCATCATCAATAATTATATTGACATTATTTGGTGAAACTGTTAATATATCACCTACTCCGGCTTTGCCAGTACTTAATCGACCAACTGTAAAACCGCCTCCTGCTCCTTTCAAAGGAGTATCGTCAACAAATATGTGAACACCGCCTGGATAAACTGCAAATACAGTTTGTCCTGCATCATTTTTTATTTCAAAAAGTGGAACATTTGGATCTGATTTGACGCTTTTTTTAGTCTGACCAAATACCCATCCTGAATGTAGCACAAATACTACAACAATTAAATAGAGATTAATCCGTTTCATCACATTTGTTTTAGTTAACTATCAATAAATTTGCTTAAACCTAGCAAAAAATAATTTTAGGTGAAAGGCAAGTTACTAATAAATACAATAGAGGTACAATAATTAGATAGTCTTTATTGATGAATTACTACAATCATTTGACTATGCGACCAATAAATAAGATTTTAACATCTTAAACTACCACACCTTGAAGACGTAGCTTGTTTAATAAGGAGAAGTGAATAAGCAACATGCCTGCTTATCTCATTTATAACATGTTTGAATGTATTTTAGGAAGTTTGATTATACTGATTCATAAGTACTTTTTAAGTATTCAAGATACTTTCTAAATTCTGAGTTAAATTTGTTCTTAAAGTCATCCCATATTTTCCCCTGATCTTTATGGTAGGTGATGTACCCAACAAAAAAAGCATTGTTTGGCAGTGAGTTCGGGTTTTGCAGTTTAGGGAATTTATGTGGTTGATAAAAAGCAAGAGTATCTAACTGGCTTACAATGTGTTGAATCAATTCATATTTAGCCTTCTTTTTATCTTTGTCTGGCTTTTTTTCGGTAAAAGTTAAATATAAACTATCTAATTGTTTAGCACCGTGTAAAATATGTGATGAGAATTTTTCTACGTCGCCTAATTCACCTAAATAGTCAATATATTGCTTTGAATTTTCTCCGTATTTGTATCGTAAAAAATATTTTGCCCCTTCATCTCCCACAAAAGTAGCCAGGTTTTCATTAAATTGAGCATCTCCCTTAACGTAAAGCGTAGAATGTGTTAGCTCATGAATAACCAGTCGAGCGATTTGCCCTTCGGATTGATTTAACATTTCCGATAATATCGGGTCTTTAAAAAAACCGAGGGTTGACCAGGCACTTGCAGTACCTACACGAGAATCGAGCCCCTTTTCTTTAAGTTTTTTAGCTTCGTTTAAAGCATCTTCTTTTTTAAAATATCCTTTATAAGGTAAACTCCCAACAATTGGAAATTTCCATTTATATGCTTCTAATTTATAGGGTGGACATGCTCCAACCACCCATAAAATAGGTTCTCCTTTTTGATCGTAAAGTGTGTTGTAATTTTTTGAAGGGTTCAGCCCCAGCGAATCGATTGCAAACTGTTTTATTTCATCAACAAGCAGTAACTTTTGCTTTAAATCTTCAGAGACTGTTGTGTCTGTCATAATTTCGGAAATGGGACGGGCATTGTTAATAATTCGAATTTGTCCTATCCCCTGTTTAACCCCGTATGACACCAAACGACAGTTTCCAACAATTAATGAGACAAAAAGTAACAAAATAACAACAACTATCTTTTTAACCGGTCCCATTTTTTTCCACTTTAGATACAGTTTTTTAAACACTTTTGTGTTGATTTATTTGGTAAAATCCAAAAATAACATTTAAAAACTGAATTTAGAGCATGAAAATCTTAAAAAAGCTTAATCTCATTTGTGATTGAGATCACTATATTTCTTTATTGCCTCTTGTAATGGAACATCTGGTTTGATGAAATTATAATGCTCCCAGAAACTTTCATCGTATTCATGGGCCTCATTAAAAAAAACGGTATATGGATTTTCAGCTTCTTTGCGTTTAAATCGTTTTACATTCACTGTATCCACCTCGCTTACAGCCAATTCAAAAGAAGTATCAAAATTTACAGGGAAAAACTTTTTGCGCCGTCTGACCTTCATTTTTAAATGCCCACGCAGATAGTTTAAATAATACGTGCCTCCAACCAAACGATAATTTACGGTATAATCAACTTCCAGCATCTTTATTCTTACTCCACGGTCTTTTTTAGAAATGTATTGATTTTGCGCTTTTCTAATTAATTCGGGATTTAAACTAAATTCGGTACCAACAAAAGCCAGTTTTTCAATATCAATGTATAATTTCCCTTCAAATAAAGCCTCTTTAATAAACTCTCTTTGTTTAAAATCAATAACATACACATTTCTACCATTAAAGCTCACAATATCAGACATATTGTACTCATAATCAGAGAAATTATCTTCGTTTAAAAAGTTCATTGGTTTTTTGGCAATGTCTAAGTCGAAACAAGCGTTAAGTCCAGATTTTAATTTGACTGTAACTGAGTCTTCCATAGACACATCTTTCATTTTTCTGGCTTTCAACACCTTAACCATATCGCCTCCAAACTCCTGCATATAAGAGGTTTTGTACATTTGAACCACAGCCTCAGAAAAAAACATATATGAATTCCGTCTTATCACCGATTCGCGGTAAAATCCAGTCAGGTAAGTAGGCCCTGTACTATAATTAAGCCTTCTTTTTTCCAAGGCAGACCTGATTATGGCCCTGGCATCCCGCTTACGGATAATAACTTCTTGTAAAGAAACAAAGTTTCTTTTCAAAGGATAAACTTTTGCTGAATCATCAAACTCTGTAATTGACAAACAAAGGTTGTTATACCCTATATGAGCGAAACAGATCTGTTTGTCGTAGTATCTTTTAGTAATTTTAAAAACAAATTCGCCCTGAGCATTGGCAATTGCACCAATGTTGTAACCCATAATACTAACAGTGGAAAAAGGAAGCGGGGAACCATCATCTGCATCTATCAGTTTTCCACGAAGTTCTTTATATTCAGGTATTGAGTCTTTTGTACCTCCTTCACTGTTTTGAAAAGCCTCCCTCCTCCTTATAATCACATGATTATCAACAACTTTAAAAACCAACAACGAATCATTGAGCATTTGGACTAATGCTTTTTCCAAAGGGGTATTTTTCAGTTTTATACTTACTTTTTTTTGATTATTTATGGTGGTACTTTCGTAGGTAAAATAACATGAAAGTTGCTTTTCTATTTGCTTAAATGCTTTTCTTAAAGAAATATTATTAAAATCGACACTTACTTTTTGTTGCAATAAATCTTTTTGAGCAAGCACATTTGTAGTACTAAAGAAAAAAAATACAATGCTTATAAGTAAACATTGTATTTTTTTTAAATATAGGTTGTTAATGTACATTGAAACTTAACTTTTATTCATACTTTCCTAAAAATATGAATGTTAAGATAGGTTATTTTTTTGTTAGGACAATTGTGTTTCCTTCTTTTTTATGTTTGAGCTGTTTTAAGTCGCAAATTATTTTCAATACAGAGTCGATTGAAGCACCATTAAAAGTAGTATATACACCATCATTATCGATTTCTGCTTTGTCATACTCAAAATTAATATTATACGCTCTACTCAAAACGTCTAGTGTTTGGTCAAACTGTACATCTTCGAAATTGAGGATCCTTGTTTTCCAAGAAAGGTAATTTTTATCTTTATTAGGAGCTTTAACAACCTTATTATCATCCAGTTTACCAATCTCACCTGGTGTCAAAATCTCAGGGCTTCCTCCTTTAACAGATGACAGTTGCACTTTCCCAGTTTCAACCAAAACCTCAACCTTATCCTCCCCTTTTTTAGTATTTACATTAAACGAAGTTCCAAGTACTTTAATTTCGGCTTTCTTAGCTTTAATAATAAATGGTTTGTCAGGATCTTTGGCAATTTCAAAAAAACCATCCCCTTCAAACTCAATGGTCCTGGTTTCTCCTTCAAAGGTTTCAGGGTAATAGATTTTGGAATTGGCATTTAAATAAACTACCGAACCATCAGCCAACTCAACCTGCTGTATTTCAGCACTTTCATAAGTACTTACAACCTGCCAACCATGCTTATCTGCATCGGAAAGTGAGTAATAAGCCAATGTTGTTAATAAAATTCCTACAACTAATACTGCTGCAATTTTCGCCAGATTTTGTAGTGTAAATACCTTTGGCTTAGTATCCAACAGACCATCATCTTCAAATTTATTGTAAAGCTTTCCCCAGGCTCTGTCTGCATTAAACATTTTTTGTTCCTCTAAATTATTCATGTTCTCCCAATCTGTTTTCACTTGTTTAAAATACGCTTTGTTTTCCTCTGAAAAGCTTATGCGCAAATCAAAAGCATTTCTTTCTTCCAGTGTCATTTCACCTGATAAGTACCTGGCTACTTCTTCCCAATCTGCTTTATTTTGCGTGTTAAAATTCATAAATATATTTTATTAGCTATTTACTCCTACATATTGCTTAAGGCTTTTTCTGAATGCCTGAAGGGCTTTTCCCATATTTGCCTCCACCGTTTTTGTCGAAATTTCTAATTTTTCAGCAATTTCACGGTATTTTAGGCCTTCGAACCTGCTCATACTAAAAATCTCCTTGCATCTATCTGGTAGCGATTCCAACGTTTGCTCAACCACTTTATTCATTTCCTGAAGCTCCATTTCCTTGACCGGATCTAACTGAAAATGAGAAACTTCGTTTTTAACATACTGCTTATATTTATCTTCAACAGCATGGTGCTGAATTAGTTGCAAACAATTATTTTGAACTGCCTTATATAAATACGACTTTACTGAAACCTTAATATTTAACTTTTCTTTGTTTTTCCAGATCCCGTAAAATATTTCCTGGACAATTTCTTCAGCTTTATCTTTATCCTGTAGATATTTATTGGCATACAAACAAAGAGGAGAATACAACACTTTAAACAGCCTTTCAAACTCTTTTAAATCCCCCTTTTGTATCCTCTTAAAGCTTAGGTTCATGCTTTGTTTTATATATCTTATTTAGTTTGGTGAAATTAAGCGATAATTTGCTTACTCAAAAATCCATTCGATAATTACCGGATGACTTATTTAGGTTTAACAAACAGTCACCCGGTTAATTTAAACTCAATTAATTACTCAAAACACTAATTTATTTATCTCTTTTTAATCTTTTACCGTACTTTTTAATTGCTGTTTGTATCGACTGATCAGGTTCGATTGTATTGTATTCTCCCCAAAAATTGTCATCAGTAAAAGCAGTTACCTCTTCTTCAAACACAGCCGTTTTTTTCAGTGATTCTTTATTGCTAAACTTTTGTGCTGGTTTGGTACTCCAGTCGGTAATTGCCAGTTCTGCCATCACAGTATAGTTCGAATTAAAAAGTTTCTTTTTCCAATTACACTTAAATTTCATTTCACTACGTGAATAGTTAAAGAAGTATCTTCCGTTCATTTCTTTGTAGGTTACAAAGTAGCTTGTATTTGTTGGAGTAATTTTCACGCCCATTGGCTTTTTCTTCACAAACATCCTGGTTGCCTTGGCCGGGTCAGTTAAATCCAGACTAAACTCTACTGATGATACTCCAAGAGACTTAACATCAATAAAATACTTACCATTGTACATTGGGTAATCTGGATCGATAACGCGAGGTTTAAAAGAAACTTCATACATCAGTTTATTATCTACAGTTTTGATGTCAGACACTTCGAAATCATAATTGTATAAGTCTGTAGATGAAATCAATACGTAAGGATTTTTAACAACATCAAAAAGTAATGAAACGTAAGGACCTCCTTGCATTTTTACTGCCAAAGTATCTGCACGTTTTACATTGGAGCTTTTTCTTCCTTTGTAGATTTTCACCTTGTCATAATCCGCTGCTTTGGTATAAGCCCCTTTGTAGATATCAACTAAGGCTTCTGAAATTGATAAGTAGTCCCTTCGTTTTTTAATGGTTTCTCTGTAAAAACCATCCGAGTTGAGCGGATTGTTGCTGTAGTTAAGGGCCACCTTTTTCATAGCAAGTTCTACCAGCTTGCGTGCATCTTCAGGCCTCACTGTTACTTCATTCACATTTACACTCGAAGGTTCAAGATAAATGGTATTTTTCTCAGGATCTAAACTACTAAGGGCTACTTTTTTACTGTTATAACCAACATGCGCAAACTCCAGTTCCTTTGCATTTAAATCTTTTTTAATTTTTATTGAGAATTCGCCATCAATATTGGTTACAGTACCAATGAGAGTACCTGCAATTGAAACGTTACCGAAAATAATATTCTTTTTAGTTTCACTATCTTTTACCTTTCCTTTAATGGTGTAAAACCCCTCTTGTGCAACAGCTAGTTGCGAAAATAGAACCAACACCCCCAAAATAGTTAGTCCTACCTTTTTCAATATTCTTGTTTTCATGATATTTTGTTTTAAAAAGTTATACATTTTTTTTATCAATAGGTACCTTAATTTTTGTTTTCTATACCTAAGATAGCTTTTAGGGAAAATACCCTATCAAAAAAATGAAATTTAAAACAAAATGCTAATAATCAACATATTAAAAACAGACCAAGAAATCATTTTGGAGAAATAATCGTGTTAACCTAATTATTTCTTAAACAAGGCTTTATAAATAGTTCTATGAAATTATGCTTTGAGGTTTCTTCTTGCATCACACGCTCAAAGATCAAATTTCCAATAACAAACTCTCAGGATTTTGTCCAGCAGATAGCATCTTCACTGGATTTTCAATCAACTCCTTAATTGTTTTCAAAAAGCCTACCGAATCACGACCATCAATTACTCTGTGATCATACGAAAGTGCAACATACATAATTGGTCTAATTTCAACTTTTCCATTTATAGCAACAGGTCGCTCAACAATATTGTGCATACCTAAAATACCAGCTTGTGGTGGGTTAATAATAGGTGTGGAAAGCATGGAACCAAAAATACCACCATTGGTAATAGTAAATGTTCCCCCGCTCATTTCGTCAATTGAAATACGGAATTTTCTTGCTTTGGCAGCCAGTTCGGCAATTTGGTGTTCAATATCAGCCAGCCCCATAGCCTCAACATTTCTTAAAACAGGAACCATCAAGCCTTTATCTGTTTGCACTGCAATGCCAATATCAGCATAGCTGAAACGCACTATATCATCCCCATCAATCATTGAATTTACATTGGGAAACAGTTTTAGTGCAATGGCCGCAGCTTTAGTAAAAAACGACATAAACCCCAGCTTAATCTCATGCTTTTCAATGAATTGCTTTTGGTACTTTTTTCTTAATTCAATCACCTGGCTCATATCTACCTCGTTAAAGGTAGTGAGCATAGCCGTTTCGTTTTTTACACTCACAAGGCGCTGACTTAGCTTTTTCCGCAAAGAAGTCATTTCTTTTCGTTCTTCCTCCCTGCTTGCTTCCTGCTTCATTGAAGAAACTCCATTAGAAGAATTGCCTAATGAAAGTACTTGTTCCACTTCATTTTTCCCAATTCTTTTCAGCCCATTAATCAACTCATCTACAGATAGTTGATTCTCTCCCATTAGTTTTTGGGCCAAGGGACTAATTTTTAAATGACTGTCTTTATCTTTTTTAACCTCAACTTTTTTCTCTACCTTCTTTTCTTCTTTAACTATTTCCTTTTGTGGTTCTTCAGCTTTCTTTTCAGTTACAGGTTCAGCAACCTTTGCTTTGCCTTTTTGGCTGGTATCAATTTTACAGGCAATATCACCCACTTTTGCTTCATCACCAGCTTCAATCAGTATTTCAATTTTCCCCGAATCTTCGGCAATTAATGGCAAAGTGGCTTTGTCTGATTCCACCTCGGCAATTTCCTGGTCTTTTTCAACAAAAGCTCCATTTTCAACTAACCAATTGGCCATGGTTACTTCACTAATTGATTCTCCTGGTGAAGGTATTTTTATTTCAATAATCATAATTTTAAGAGTAAAGCGTATAGTTAAAAGATAAAAGTTTTTATTTCAGTATTTAGTTCCAAGCATGCAACCTCTTGGAACAAACAGCCAGAATTTGGCATCAAAATACAAGCATCCATCAACTAGATGGAAAATTTCAAATCTTTATCAAAATATTTATGTTGTTTTAATATTGCTTTTCTTGATTTGCCATCAACGCAATCAAGATTACAATAATCATTATTAAGTTCACAATTACATTTACGGAAAACTTTATTAATTAGCTCTTGCTGCCCTAAAGTATGTAAACCAGATAATCCATGAGCCGGGCTTCCACTTGGAATTCGTGCTGCCGGTATGAGGTTTGCCTCAGGGAAAGAATTTTTGACATAATTCCACGCTCCCATGTTTTCAGGCTCTTCCTGTACCCATAAACTTAAAATCGTATTCTTATATTTTGCAATAATCTCACTTATTTCTTGTTTCGGAAAAGGATGTAATTCTTCCACCCTAATAATTGCAATATCTTTTGCACCTAATTCTCTCTTACGTGCCAATAGCTCATAATAGATTTTTCCTGTACAAAACGCCAGCCTTTTCACCTCATCAACATCCACATCATCATCATCTATAACCCTCTGAAAGACACCTTCTTCCAACTCATCTAAAGTAGAAAAACAATCGGGATGCCTTAGTAAACTTTTAGGCGTAAAAATTATTAACGGATTCCTGAAATCGCGTAAAACCTGTCGGCGCAATATATGGAAAAAATTTGCGGGAGTGGTGCAATTTGCAATCTGCATATTATTGTTAGTTGCAAGCATTAAAAACCGTTCCATTCTTGCACTCGAATGTTCAGGCCCTTGTCCTTCATATCCATGAGGTAACAACATCACCAACCCATTCATCAATCCCCACTTTTCTTCAGCAGAACTAATGTATTGGTCAATAATGGGTTGTGCTACGTTATTGAAATCTCCAAATTGAGCTTCCCACAGGGTTAGGCCATTTGGTGTAGCCATTGCATAACCATATTCAAATCCTAACACACCGTATTCATTTAGCGGACTATTATAAACATAAAAAGGAGCCTGGTTTTCAGATACATGCTTTAATGGGATGAATTTTTCATCTGTATCTTCCATATAAAAAGCAGCATGCCGGTGAGCAAAAGTTCCACGTTCACTGTCCTGCCCACTTAACCTAACTTGTTTACCTTCATCAACCAAAGAGGCATAGGCCAGCAATTCGCCCAATGCCCAGTCAATTTTATTATTCTCCAGCAGTTTTTTTCGCTCATCGGTTATTCGTTTCAGTTTTTTTATAAACTTTTTATCCTCGGGCTGATGATTAATCGTTTCAGCCAGCTTCAACAACTTCTCTTTTTTGACCCTGGTTGAAATATTTGTTGAAAAGTCTTTACTATTTGGATGGTGGTACTCTTGCCAGTCATCGCCCATAAACTGTTTAATGTTTATTTGAGCATGCACCAGTTTCAATTTTTCCTCCAGGGTTTCGTTGTAATCCTGCTGATAAATTTTCACTTGTTCTTCGGTATAAATTCCCTCATCAACCAGCTTTTTGGCATAAATATCCCTTGGGTTTGGATGATTGGCAATTGCCTTATAAAGAACGGGTTGCGTAAATCTAGGTTCATCGCCTTCGTTATGCCCGAATTTTCGGTAACACAAAATATCAATAAACACATCATGGTGGTATTTTTGCCTGTAATCAAGTGCAATTTTCACAGTGTGCAGCAAAGCTTCAACATCATCGCCATTTACATGAAAAATTGGAGCTTTCGTAACCTTTGCAATATCCGTGCTGTAGGTGCTCGAGCGGGCATCCAGGTAATTGGTGGTAAAGCCAACCTGGTTATTAATTACAAAATGAATGGTACCACCGGTTTTGTAGCCTTTCAGTTGCGACATTTGAATGACTTCGTAAACAACTCCCTGACCAGCAATAGCTGCATCGCCATGTATTAAAACCGGGCATAGTTTATTAAAATCACTCTGGTATTTACGGTCAATTTTTGCCCTCGAAATTCCTTCAACAACAGGATCGACTGTTTCAAGGTGCGAAGGGTTGGGTACAATATTTAATTTTACCTTTTTCCCTTTTGTGGTTGTTACTAAATTATCATATCCCAAATGATATTTTACATCACCAAGTGAGATATTCTCATCGTATGATTTTCCGGTAAATTCACTAAAAATATCCTCATAAGGCTTTTGCATTACATTGGCCAATACGTTAAGCCTTCCCCGATGAGCCATTCCCATCACAATTTCTTCTACATTCAGGTCGGCACCATAATCAATAAGGTAATCCAAGGCAGGAATCAGTACCTCAGCACCCTCAAGGGAGAATCTTTTTTGTCCAATAAACTTTCTATGAATGAAATTCTCAAAACCAGAAGCATGGTTTAAATGAAAAAATATGTTTTTTTTCTCCTCTGAAGTAAATTCAGGGGTGTTTTTATTTTTTTCTAAACGTGTTGAAAACCAATTGAGTATTTCCGGAATCCTGATAAACATATACTCAGAACCAACTGATCGACAATAAGTTGACTTTAAGTGTTCAACAATATCTCTCAATTTTGCCGGGCCTATTCCAATTTGGGTCCCAGCCTGAAACACAGTATCTAAATCTGCTTCCGATAATCCAAAAGTAGTAACATCAAGGGTAGGCTCGTATTTTCGTCGTTCTCTTACAGGGTTCGTTTCAGTAAACAGATGTCCCCGTTTACGATAACCTTCAATAAGATTAATTACTTTAAACTCTTTATCAAATTCAGAAGAGGATGAAGCCTTATAATGCTTTTGTGCAAACTCAAAACCTTCGAAAAATTTTTGCCACGATTCATCAATCGACTTTGGATCAATTAGGTATTCCTGGTATAATTTATCAATTGTATCAATATCTGCATTCTGCAAATAACTGTATTTATCCATTTTGCTGTTTAAGCTAGTATTAAAAAATAACAGATAACTAATACTAGCTACCTGATTACGCTGTTTAAATTAAAAAATTGTTAAACCAATCTTAAGACTTAATCATACAAAAGTATAAAAAATGGATATTGGGAGGTTTTAATCTGCTAAGTAATCTTAAAAAAAACTTAAAAACAAAAACCACAAAGCTTGTAACAAACACCTAATCAAATGATTGAAAGAAATCGATTCAATCGTTAATTTTAGATTAATTAGACCACCCTTAAATAGGCATTTGCCATTTGCAATCCTTTTATCTGGTATTCAAAAAACATTTTTAACGTTTGATAATCTTCCATAGCGTAGGCCAAAAAGGTTGATCCTTGCCCGTAAATAGCCTTGTGCTTAATTTTATTTATCAAATAATAACCATCCAAAAAAGTTTTTATACCTCCTGAAATAATAACTTCTCTATTTTGCTGTTCTGGAAATTCATCGAACAAACGATTCATATCATTTGTCATTTCTTCAGCGGTTTGTCCAACTTTTGCCAACCCACCAATTGATTTAATTAACGAATCATTGTTTCGAAGCAATTCTAATTTTGAGAAGTTGGTTCCTCCAAACGCACCATAATCAATGGCAGCAATAGGTAATTTAAGCAAGGCCTTCAAACTTTCATATCCCATCCCCTGCCCAACTTCTTTTACAATAATTTTACAGTCCACAACTTTTAGCAATTCATCAATAATGGTTATAGGTGGATTTTTAAGCACATCTCCTTCCAACTGAAAAAACTCCTGCAACGGATTAACATGGACGATTAATCCATCAGCTTTAAGGGTTTCAATAAGGGCTTCAATTTTATATGCGCTATTTTCCAATAACAATGATTCAACCTGGCTAATCCCAAGGTTAGCAAAAAGCGGTAAACCATCTCCTATAATCGACCGCACATCAAAATCACTTAAACAATTGGCACTTTCCAAAAGGCACCTGCAAGAACCCAGCCCCATGCCCAGACCAAATTCATGTGCGAGCTGTGCAAGGTTATAATTAATTTTTTTTGCCATGCTTGTTCCCCCCGTCATACTAGAAATCCAGACTGGAGCGCTCATTCTTTTTCCAAGAAACTCAACTGGCTCTAGCTCTGTAGGATGGGCACGTAACATTGGCTCATACACAAACCGATTTTCTTTATCAATTTTTGCAATTTGCGATCGAAACGCCAACTCAATATGGTCTTTTTTTCTATCTGCCATTTTCAAATTTAATCTTTAAAATAACTTTTCCCAGTTTATTAAACGAATTTATCTTGTAAATATGATTCAAAACCATAACTTAACAACGCTTAAAATAATCAATTTGTTCATAAATAATTACCAAAGGAATCCCTGGAAGTTAAACAAAATCTATTCCCGAAATTTTTATATATTTGAGGGATTTTATTACTCGAGTTGGGAAATATGAAGGAAGCGTTGCAGGTTTTGGATGAAATTAGGTTGAATTTTAATGCTGAAGGGCTATTCGTACTTGATATCACCATTGCTTTCATTATGTTTGGTGTTGCTTTAGGTTTAAAGCCGCAAAACTTCAAAGCTGTTATAACACGACCAAGAGCAACTTTTATAGGGGTGTTTTCGCAGTTTTTTTTAATGCCAGCAATGACCTATTTTCTCATTAGAATAATTGAACCAAGCGCAAGTGTTGCAATGGGAATGATTTTAGTAGCTGCTTGTCCTGGAGGAAACATTTCAAATTTTATTACTGCACTGGCCAAAGGTAACGCGGAGCTATCAGTAAGTCTGACTGGGATTGCTGATTTATCAGCTATTATCATGACCCCAATCAACTTTGCATTTTGGGCCAGTCTTTACAGTACCACTTCAGAGGTAGCCATACCAATTACTATTGAGCCCTTGCTGATGCTAAAAACAATAGTAATTCTTTTAGGAATACCTACGGTATTGGGAATGCTTGTAGCCGCTAAGTTGCCAAAACTAACAGACAAAATAATTAAGCCCATTAAAATTTTATCAATTATTATTTTTATGGGCTATATAGTGGGTGCACTTAGCTTAAATTTTGAATTCTTTTTAGACTATATTCACCTGATTTTTTTAATTGTGCTGGCACATAATGCCTTAGCTTTAGCTACCGGATTCTCAATGGCAAAGTTATTCAGGCTATCTGATAAAGACACCAGAACAATTACTATAGAAACAGGAATACAAAACTCGGGATTAGGCCTGGTTCTAATCTTCACCCCATCCTTATTTAACGGACTGGGAGGCATGGCATTTATTGCTGCCTGGTGGGGAGTATGGCACATAATTTCCGGGCTGACAATAGGTTATCTATGGAGCAAAAAAAAACCAAAACCTGAATTTAAAAAACAAATCGCATCTTAATTATCCAACTGATAATCTTGTTTTACATATTATGAATTTTAAAGGTATTGATAGGTGGTCATTGAAATATGCACTGATAAAATCTTATGTTAATTTTGCACATAACATCATATTTTACCGAAAAATCACCGTCATTGGGAAAGAAAACCTCCCTAAAAACACTCCTTTGTTTTTTGCCCCAAACCATCAAAATGCATTGATGGATGCATTAATTATTTTGTGTAGTATTAAAACTCAACCAGTTTTTATTGCCCGGGCCGATATTTTTAAAAATAAAATCATAGCAAAGATATTAATCGCGTTTAAAATATTACCGGCTTACCGAATTCGAGACGGAAAAGAAAACCTGAAAAAAAATGAAGAAATTTTTAATATTTCGGTTAGAATTTTAGAGAACAAGAACATTCTGGCCTTATTCCCAGAGGCAACGCATACAGATAGGAAGCAGTTGAGGGTCTTGAAAAAGGGGGTTCAAAGAATTGTATTTCAAGCCGAAGAAAAAAATAATTTTCGGCTGGGTGTAAAAATAGTTCCAATAGGCATCTATTATTCAAATTACTGGAACTTTAAAAGTGATATTCAGGTTATTTTTGGAAAGCCAATTGAAATTGATGAATACCTGCAAATGTACCAGGAAAATCAGCAAAAAGCGATGCTTGCTTTACGTGATAAAATTTCAATTGAGCTGAAACCATTGATGATTCATATAAAGAATAACCAATATTATGATTTGTACGAATTTTTAAGGGGTGTTTATAACAAACAAATGAGAGAGAAACTCGGCTTAAATAACACACCTTATAATAGATTTGTTGCCGACAAAAAAATTATTGACTTGCTTGACCAGGCTGAAGCTGTTAAACCAGAGCAGCTTAAGGAATTAGCAGCAGAGGCAGAAAGTTATGAAAAGGAACTTAAAAAGCTCAATATCAAGCACTGGGTGATTGAAAAAAATGAGGTTGCCTTTTCTTTATTGATAAAATCTTTGGGACTGCTTGCTCTTTTTCCAGTATTCTTTTATGGTTTTCTTAATAATATAATCCCCTATTACTTGCCAAAGCCAATTACAAAAAAGCTAGAAGATAAACAGTTTACCTCTTCAATAAATTTTGTTGTAGGGCTAATTTTCTACCCCTTGTTTTATTTAATCCAATTTATACTTATTTGGATTTTTACTGATATCTGGTGGCTAAAGTTTGCCTACCTGGTGAGCCTTCCAATAAGTGGACTTTTAGCTTTTACCTATCATCGTTTCTTTATTAAAACCAAAGCACAATGGAAGTTTTTTCTGGCAAAATCAAAAGAGCAGCTTATTAAAAAGAAAAACAGTATCTATTCTAAAATGAAAGCTATTATTGAAAACCATTAATTTCAGCGCACGAATTCGAACACTACTGTCCGAATTCGGTCACTTTATCGTTGTTGTTAATTAGTTAATTTAGTAAATTTGTTATTCGGATAAAATTTCAGTCGTATTCAACAACAAATATAACCCTAATAATCAACAATTTAACCTTTATTATTTTAGTTATTACCTTTTAATACAACATCATTAAATATTGGCACGATTTTTAAATTGCCCATGGTAAAAGAATTGTAGTAAAATTTATAATGATTGTTTAACTCATAACCAAACAAAATGGCAGAAAAAACTGGTAAAATCCTCGCGGTAGATGACAACACTGACATATTATTTGCTCTTAAACTACTTTTAAAACAGCATTTTGCAGAAATTGTCACCGAAGAAAACCCTGAAAAAATTCCAGATTTAGTTGAAAATGGTGACTTTGATGTTATTTTGCTGGATATGAATTTTACCAAGGATGCGATTAGTGGAAAAGAAGGCTTTTTTTGGTTGGAGAAAATCTTAGAGATTGATCCCTCTGCTATTGTGATTTTTATCACAGCTTATGGTGATGTGGAAAATGCAGTACAAGCAATAAAAAAAGGAGCCCTTGATTTTGTTAACAAGCCCTGGCAAAACGAAAAATTGATTGCAACAATTTCTTCTGCTGTAAAATTGAGAGAATCAAGACTTGAGGTGGACGATTTAAAACAAAAGCAATCAGGCTATAAAGCCATCCTGGATCAGCCTTTTGGCGATTTTATTGGTGTATCGCCCGGAATGCAAAAAGTATTTTCTACCATAAAAAAAGTTGCCCAAACCGACGCCAGCGTGCTTATCCTGGGGGAAAATGGAACAGGAAAAGAGCTGGTAGCCAGATCATTACACAAACACTCATTACGAAAAGATGAAGTTTTTATCAGTGTTGATTTAGGGGCCATTACTGAAACACTATTTGAAAGTGAACTGTTTGGACATGTTAAAGGAGCTTATACTGATGCAAAAGGTGAAAGGGCTGGCCGATTTGAAATTGCCACCGGAGGGACACTCTTTTTAGATGAAATAGGAAACCTTTCTATTCCACTACAATCTAAACTTTTAACAGTACTTGAACGCAGAGAGGTAATAAGGTTAGGCTCTAATAAATCGAGGCCAATTGATATTCGTCTAATTTGTGCCACCAACATGCCCATTAAGCAAATGATAGCCGAAGACAAATTTAGGGAAGATTTACTCTACCGGGTAAACACGGTAGAAATTCAAATTCCCCCACTCAGAGAAAGAACAGAAGACATCCCTTTGTTGGCCAACCACTATTTAAAAATGTACAGCAAAAAATACAAAAAAAAGATTAGGGAAATAAGCTCGCAAACATTCAAAAAACTGCAACAGTACCATTGGCCTGGTAATGTAAGAGAACTGCAACACTCTATTGAAAGAGCTGTGATTATGGCTGACACAAATGTTCTGCAACCATTTGATTTTCACCTATCTAGTAATGGAGGCAAAGTAGATGAATTAGAACTGGAAAATTACAATCTTGAAGAGGTAGAAAAAATCATTATCCTGAAGGTACTAAAAAAGCACAGGGGCAATATCAGCAATGCATCCAAAGAGCTTGGACTGACAAGGACCTCACTTTATCGCAGAATGGAGAAGCATGACCTATAAAAATTTCCGTCTAAATATAATTATCAGGGTTTTTCTGCTGGTAGTTTCAGGATACATTCTGGTAAGTGTTTTGCATAGCGGGGGTTATTTCATGACCCCGTTTTTACTAATAATATTGATACTGGTGCAAATAGTTTCGTTAATTCATTACATTGAAAAAACCAACCGCATTGTCACCAGTTTTCTTGAATCAGTCCGGTTTTCGGACTTTAGCAGAACCTTCCAGGCCGAAGGGCTAGGCTCTTCCTTTGACAACCTGAAAAAAGCCTTTAATAAGGTAATAGAAGATTTTCAAAAAATTCGTAGCGAAAAAGAAGAGCACTATTTTTACCTGCAGAATATCATTTCGCACATTGAAATTGGCATTATTGCCTATCAAAAAGATGGAACTGTAGAAATGATAAACAATGCTGCAAAAAAACTATTTAATGTACAGCAATTAAAAAACATTCAACTTTTAGAAACCTGGAACCCTGGACTTGAATTGGTGTTCCTTAATATAGAACCCGGTGATAATGAACTAATTAAAGTAAAAAGAGGAGAGGATTTACTACAACTTTCTATTCAAGCTACTGAGTTTAAAATCAATGAGCGCGAAATTATCCTTGTTTCAATAAAAAATATACAATCAGAACTTGAAGAGCAGGAAATGGAGGCCTGGCAAAAACTAATCAGAGTGCTCACTCACGAAATTATGAACTCTATTGCACCAATCGCCTCATTAACTTCAACGGTAAATCTTATGGTAACCGAAGTTGCAGAAAATATTGAAGCACATGCTGGTGAAAATTTTGACAGGGAAGGAATTGATGATATTATAAATGCCCTAAACACCATTCATAAAAGAAGTACAGGTTTGATTCATTTTGTCGAAAAATACAGAAACCTAACGCGTATTCCAAAACCAAATTTTTCTGTTTACAAAATAAAAGATCAGTTTGACAACATTCATAGTTTACTCGAAAAAGAAATAAAAGAAAAGAAGATCAAATTTGAAATGTCCATTGTGCCCAACAAACTTGAACTTACTGCAGATGAGCAACTAATTGAACAGGTGCTGATAAACATGGTAAAAAACTCAATACATGCACTTGACAATACTGAAAAAAAGAAAATTTACCTAAAAGCTTATATAAATAACAACGGAAAGCGTGTTATTCAGGTCATTGATAATGGCCAGGGAATAATAAAAGAAGTAGGCGATAAAATTTTCATCCCTTTCTTTACCACAAAATCAACTGGATCGGGAATTGGCTTAAGCCTTTCAAAACAAATAATGCGTGTGCACAATGGCAACATAAAAGTAAATTCATTACCCAATGTTGAAACCTGCTTTACGTTAACCTTTTAGAAAAGTGTATTCCTTAGCAGTTTCAGACAAAACATTTATTTTATTAGCTTTGCGCATTAGAAACGGACAATAAAACCACACAAAACACTGCTTTCCAACTAGTTAAGTAGGGAATCGTTTTCCAAATTGTCACAAAATATAATACATTGAAAAAACCAGATAAAGAGATATTTGAAGAAGGCAAAAAATTACCATTAATTGACCAATTTTATACTGTGCAGGGAGAAGGCTTTCACATGGGCAAAGCAGCCTATTTTATTCGTATTGGAGGCTGCGATATTGGATGTAGCTGGTGCGATACTAAATTTTCCTGGAATTTTAAGTTTCACGATTTCACCTCAATTGAAAAAATAGTAGAAAATGCACAAAACAGCAAAGCTGATGCAGTAGTTATTACAGGTGGCGAACCTTCACTTTACAACCTGGATCCATTATGTGACTTACTGCTAAAAAACAACATCGAAACGCACGTGGAAACCTCTGGTGCCTACCCACTTAGAGGGAACTGGAAGTGGATTTGCCTGAGCCCTAAAAAACAAAATCCTCCACACGAAAACATTTTCAGCAAAGCCCACGAGTTAAAAGTAATTATTTCAAAACCAGAAGATTTGGAATGGGCTGAAGAAAATGCAAAAAAAATAAATAGTGATTGTAAACTTTATTTACAGCCTGAGTGGAGTAATTATGAAAAAGTAATTACAGAAATTGTAGAATATGTTAAACTAAACAAAAAGTGGAGAATATCGTTGCAGGCTCATAAGTTTATGCACATTCCTTAATTTAACGCAGCTAAGAAAGCTGTGCAGCAATAACTGCAATTCATAAAGTCATGAAATTATCTTAAATTTGGTGAAAAGAGAATTTTTATGAACAAAATCGTTGTTTTAACCCAGATTATGCATTTGACAAAGGCCAAATTGCATAAACGATTAAGATTCACAACACAAAGAGGTTTCACTCACTCACCTCTTTGGTGTTCATCTAAGTCGGGTAGCACCTTCGGCAAGCCTACGGCGACCGAAGGGTTAACCCATAGTAAATGCACTAGTTCAACGCTATCGCGTTTTCTATTGCATAACTTGGGTTTAAAACTATTTTTTGCTTGCCTGCTAGTTTTTTCAATAAGCGGAACCAGCTGGTCACAAAAAAAATACTATACAAAATCAAAAAAAGCCATAAAATATTTCGAATCAGCATTTAAAAACTATCAGCTCCAGTATTTTAACAATGCCAAAAATGATCTGGAGAAATCACTCTCGTATGATGGGCAGTTTATTGATGCCTACATTTTGCTTGGTGAAATAGCCAATGAAGAAAACAATAAAGAAAAAGCAATAGAATATTACCAAAAAGCCATCTCAATTAATAAAGATTACAATCCATTGATGTATCTTCGGAAAGCAGATTTAGAAAAAGAAACTGGGAAATATCATATAGCAAAAACTGATTACGAAACATTTCTTTCCTCCAGCAAGCAGCTGAAAAAATATAGAGGCTATGTTGAAAAGAAAATAAGGCAATGCAAATTTGCCGTTGAATTAAAAAAGAAACCCGTTGAATTTAACCCAAACAATCTGGGCGCTGATATAAACACCTCCATAAGCGAATATTGGCCAAGCCTAACGGCAGACGGAGAAATGCTTGTTTTTACAACCAGTAACCGAAAAACAAATTCGCAGGAAGATTTGTATTCTTCTATTAAAATAAATGGTCAATGGCAGAAAGCAGTTAAAATTGCCCCACCGATAAATACACAGGGTAGTGAAGGTGCACAAACAATATCGGCAGATGGTAAAACAATGGTTTTTACAGCTTGTTTGCGAAAAGATGGTTACGGAAGTTGTGATTTGTACATTTCTAAAAAAAGAGGAGCTAACTGGAGCCGACCTGTAAACATAGGTCCACCAATTAATAGTCAATACAAAGAAAGCCAGCCATCACTTTCAGCAAATGGAGAAACGTTATTTTTTGCCAGCAACCGTCCGGGAGGAAAGGGTCAATTTGATATTTGGAAAAGTGATTTTGTTAAAGGTAAATGGACAACTCCCCTAAATTTAGGAGATTCCATAAATACTGCTGAAGATGAATTAGCACCCTTTATTCACTATGATAACAAAACCTTGTATTTTTCATCACAGGGCCATTTAGGAATGGGCGGAAGCGATCTTTTTATTTCAAAAAAATTAGAAAACAATACATGGAGCAAAGCCAAAAACCTGGGCTATCCAATCAATACCCATTATAATGAAGAAAGTCTGATTGTAACAGCTGATGGTAAACTTGGCCTTTTTTCCTCAAATATGGATGGAGGACTTGGGCAAAAGGACATTTATCAGTTTGTATTACCAACAGAAATAAAACCAGGAAAAACTATCTTTATAAAAGGTCTTGTTTTTAATGCAAAAACGAAAGAACCACTGGCGGCAAAAGTTGAAATTTCTAATACGAACAAAAATGAAACGCTTAATACAGAATCGGATGAAATAACAGGTGAATTTTTAAGCTGCCTCCCCCCTCAACAAAATTATTTTTTTCATGTTGAAAAAGAAGGTTTTATGATTTTTTCCGACAATTTTGCTCTTGCTGATTCAAGTATATTTATAAAAATCGCTTTACAACCAATAGAAATTGGATCTACTGCTATTTTAAAAAACATATTTTTTGAATACAATTCTTATCAACTAAAAAAGGAATCATTCCCTGAACTTGAGAAGCTAAAAAAATTCATCCTTAAAAACAACCTATCAGTTGAAATTCAAGGACATACAGACAATGAAGGAACTGAGGCCTATAACCAGAAATTATCAACAAACCGTGCCAAATCAGTGTTAGAATATTTACTAAAAATAGGAGTAAAAAAGGAGCAACTAAGCTATAAAGGTTATGGTTTTAAACACCCAATAGCCTCAAATCAAACAGAAGAAGGTAGGGCAAAAAACAGGCGAACTGAATTCAAGGTTATTTCTGTTAAATAATGATAAAAAGTCTAAAACAACATATTAAGTTTGCTATTAATCCGTTTAATTCGAAAACTCAACTTTGCAATTATCCATTCTATTTGCTAATTTGCAATCAATACAATAAATGTAAACAGACAAAAAAGGTAAAAGAAAAATTAGACCTCAATTTTGGTCATATTAGTTAGAATTTTTTTACTTTTATAATTTTGTAGAGACAATATATTGAAATTAAAAATATCGTTGTAATGAGAAATTCAGGTTATTTAAAACATTCATCACTCCTCTTTCTTTTATTATTTACTGTTTCCGCCTTATTTGCCCAGTCAAACATGGTTTTAGTTGAAGGTGGAACATTTATGATGGGAAGGGACAACGCAAAAGATAAAGTTAATGGTATTGAATTTAAAAATGAATTACCCAGGCATCAAGTAAAACTGAACAGTTTTTATATTGGAAAATATGAAGTAACTGTAAAAGAATACAAAGCATTTATCAAAGCAACTGGTGGTAAAATGCCTCCACAACCAAATGCTGATTGGTTCGAAGAACACCCAGACACAAAACTCTTCTATCCTTTGTCTAAAACCCAATGGTGGGGATGGAAAGACGACTTACCAATGCATAATGTCACCTGGTACGATGCTATTCGGTTTTGCAACTGGAAAAGTGAAAAAGAAGGCCTAAAGAAGGTCTATACCTTTGTTACCAAAAGTGAAGTTACCTGGGATTTAGCAGCTAATGGCTACCGTCTGCCAACTGAAGCAGAATGGGAATATGCTGCTCGTGGAGGTAAAAAATCAAAAGGGTATCGATTTGCCGGAAGCAATAATGCAGATGAAGTTGCCTGGTATGATGGAACTTCAAAACTAAAAGGTCCTTCAAAAGTTGGAACAAAAAAGCCAAATGAACTTGGCATTTATGATATGAGTGGAAACGTTTGGGAATGGTGTAACGACTATTACTCATCAAGTTATTATTCACGAAGCCCAAAAGAAAACCCAACAGGGCCAGGCGCCAACATCTATAGGGTGCTAAGAAGTGGCGGATGGCATTACCGGGCAGATTTGGCTCGTATTGCTGACAGAGATGGCCCCAAAGCAGGGTTTTCAAATTTTAATTACGGTTTTAGATTGGCCAGAAATAAATAAAATAAATAGAAGAATATGGCGAGGAGCTTTTTTATTGTTTTTGCTGCAGCAAGTTTATTTATAATCTCCTATAAAATATCAGCACAACGACTTCCTGAAATGGTTTTTGTAGAGGGAGGTTCCTTTAAAATGGGGAGTAATTCTGGCGAAGCAGATGAGAAACCTGTTCATACAGTAAATTTAACAGATTACTATATTGGAAAATACGAAGTAACGGTAGCACAATATAAAGCTTATTGCAAAGCAGTAGGTAAAAGCATGCCCAATGCTCCTGCAGCTAACTGGTATGATGAGCACCCAAACGCATCAAGATGGGTGTGGAGAGACAAAAACCCTATTGTAAATGTTACCTGGAAAGATGCCATGGGATATTGCAATTGGCTCTCGAAAAAAACAGGACACAATTACACACTCCCAACCGAAGCACAATGGGAATATGCTGCACGTGGAGGCCAGAAATCAAAAGGATATAAATACAGTGGCTCGAACACAATAAATAAAGTTGCCTGGTACGATGAGACTACTTACGAAAAAGGCTCAAGGGCTGTTGGTATATTAAAGCCAAATGAACTTGGAATTTTTGATATGAGTGGAAATGCCTGGGAATGGTGCAAAGATAACTTTGGAAGATATACATCAAAAACACAAATTAACCCCACTGGCCCAAGAAGTTCACCATTTAAAGTAATCAGAGGTGGCTCGTGGTACTATGTTGCCAACCTGGCCCGATTAACTGCCAGGGATGGACCTTACCCGCATTACACCAATTTTAATTATGGGTTTAGGGTAGTAAGATTGCCATAAACAAAAAAATAAAAACCTTCCAGCTTAGCTTGAAGGTTTTTTAGCAAACAACCCACTGGTTTTTATTTTTGTGAACCAAATTAAACCTAAAACTGCAATAAAAAAATGCCGGTTGACATATCAATTGTAATAGTTAACTACAACGTAAAAGCTTTTTTGCAACAATGCTTATATTCTGTAAAAAAAGCCTGTAAAGATATTGAAAGTGAGGTCTTTGTAGTTGACAACAACTCTGTTGATGATTCCATTGAAATGCTTGGGCAAAGTTTTCCAGAAGTAAATTTAATTGCCAATAAAAAAAACATGGGCTTTGCATTTGCATGCAACCAGGCTATAAAGCAAGCTTGTGGGAAATACATCCTTTTATTAAACCCCGATACAGTTATTAAAGAAGACTCACTTACCAATTGTATAGGTTTTATGGAGGAAAAGCCTGATGCAGGTGCCCTGGGTGTGAAAATGATAAATGGAAAAGGTAAGTTTTTGCCTGAATCCAAACGTTCATTACCAACAGCCAAATCAGCTTTTTACAAGATGTTTGGTTTATCCACCCTATTTCCTAAATCAAAAACCTTTGGTAAATATCAATTAAAATATCTTGATGAAAACCAAATTCATGAAGTAGAAGTATTATCAGGTGCTTTTATGTTTATCAGAAAATCAGTACTTAATAAAATTGGCCTGCTGGATGAAAACTTTTTTATGTATGGCGAAGATATTGACCTCTCTTTCCGCATTTTAAAGGCAGGTTTTAAAAATTACTACTTCCCTAAAACAACAATCATTCATTACAAAGGAGAAAGTACTAAAAAGGCAAGTTTTAAATATGTCAGAATTTTCTATAATGCCATGTTAATATTTGCCAACAAACACTACAAAGGACATAAACAGTTTCTTTTTCGCTTACTTATTCGACTGGCTATTTACTTAAGGGCGTTTATAGCACTGATGAAGCGATTTTTAAATGCAATGTACCTGCCAATTTGCGATTTTTTGCTAATCTACCTGGGTTATTACCTTATTGTTCCATTGTGGGAGAATTATCGATTCCCGGGAGTAAATGCCTATCCTGCAAATTTAATGGTATTTTATATTCCTGCTTACATATTTATTTGGCAAAGCATGATATATTATTTTACCCGCTACAATTTTAAATCAGGAATTGGAAAATTAATTAAAGCTGTTGCATGGGGAACTGTTATTATTTTAGCAATATACTCCTTATTACCAGAAGAATACAGATATTCGAGAGCACTTATTATACTAGGTGCCCTTTTATCTATTCTAACAACAACATTAACCAGGTTTACAATAAAATTAGTGGCACAAAAAGGTAAAAAAATTACTTTGCCGTCTAAAAAAAAGGCATTAATATTGGGCATTAATGAAAATAAGCTCACACCCGACCATCGAGAATCCCTGGATAGACATTTTGAGGTATTCAAACACCTGGGATATAAAAAAGGTGATTTTGAAACCCATGAATACATGGATAAACTGGAAGAATATATTAAAATCTATAAAATAGAGACCTTGATTTTTTTTATTAAAGATTTATCGGCAGGAAATATAATTAATACCATTTTAAAAATAGCTGATAAAAACCTGGAGTTTAAAATAGTATTACCCCAAAGTAGTTCAATTGTTGGGGCAAAATCAGTTATCGACCTGGAAAAAGTACCCCATTTTAGTATTAGCCCAATAAACAAGCCTATTAATAAAGTTAAGAAAAGGCTATTCGATCTTGGTTTTTCAATAATTATGTTGGTAATTTCCCCTCTTTTTTTACTAAAAAATAAGGCTAAAAACTATTACCAAATAATAGGAAAGGTTTTCGCTAATAAAATTAGTTGGGTATCCTATACAAAAATGGGAAAACAAGCTGAAAATAGTTTACCATTACTTAAACCAGGTATATTCTCAATTGTAGCAACAAAGAATAAAACCATTGAACAGCTTGAAGAAATAAACCAAAGCTACGCAAAAGACTACCGGGTGGTAAAAGATATTATTGCTATCTTTAAAGCCCTAAAATCATCGGTCAACCTACTGGATCATATTAATAAATAATTAGTTAAGAGAATAAAAAAGCATGGGGCAAATAAAAATTGAACTTCCATCAATGGGAGAAGGCATAACAGAGGCAAGCATCACAAAATATATAAAGAATGTTGGTGAAACTGTTGAAATTGATGAACCAATTATTGAAATTGCCACCGATAAAGTTGATAGTGAAATTGTAGCTCCCCAAAATGGTAAAATAGAAAAAATATTATTTGAAGAAGGCGAAGTTGCCCAGGTGGGCGATGTCGTTGTAATTCTTTTAACTGAAGGAGAAGTGGGTGACAATATAGAACTGGATGAACCTTTAGTACAAGAAAAAGCAGAAGAAGTAGCTTTAGAGGTTGAAAATACAGAAAAACCAAGCCCAAAACAGCAAGAAGACATTCTTTTTAAAAGTAAAACACCTGGAGGTAAAATACTTTCGCCACTTGTTAGAAGCATTGCTAAAAAGGAAAACCTGAGTGCCAAAGATCTGGATAGTATAAAAGGAACAGGTACCGGAAGCAGAATTACTAAAGAAGATGTATTAAACTTTTTAAAACAAACTGGCTCAAAAGCTAATACAACAGCTAACCAGGCAAAAACAATTGACAAAGGGAATAACTTTGAGTTAATTGAAATGGACAGGATGCGAAAATTGATTGCAGAGCACATGATAGAATCAAAGAAAACTTCTGCCCATGTAACATCCTTTATTGAAGTTGATGTAACCCCAATAGTCAATTGGCGAAACAAGGTGAAAAATGCTTTTCAAAATAAATACGGAGAAAAAATTACTTACACTCCTATTTTTATCGAAGCAGTTATTCAGGCACTTAAAGATTATCCTATGGTGAATATTTCGGTTGATGAAAATACAATTATTGTAAAAAAAGACCTGAATATTGGCATGGCAACAGCATTACCCAGTGGTAACCTTATTGTTCCAGTCATTAAAAACGCGGCCTCGCTCAGCCTAATTGGCATCACCAAAGCTGTAAACGATTTAGCATCGAGGGCAAGGGCAAACAAACTTAAACCCGATGAAATTCAGGGAGGGACATTTACAATAACCAACGTAGGAACTTTTGGAAACATTACAGGTACTCCAATTATAAACCAGCCACAAGTAGCCATTCTTGCTGTTGGTGCAATTAAGAAAAAGCCCGCTGTTATAGAAACCCCTAAAGGGGATACTATTGGGATAAGGCATTTGATGGTTCTTTCAATGTCGTATGATCACCGAGTTGTTGATGGAGCACTTGGCGGAATGTTTATTAAACGTGTGGCAGATTTACTTGAAGCATTTGATGAAAACAGAACTGTTTAAACTAACATTCTTCACACAATAGTTGAAGGATTTTAATCGTTTATCCAAAAAAAAGGTTTAATCGTCAAAAAATATTATCTAATTACAGTGCCAGAAAATCTTACTATTTTTCAAGTTTGCTTTTGTGTTTGTTTGTTATCAAATACATTTATTAATGTCATCCATGAAATTTAATACGTTTTTAAATTAAACCTTTAATTATTATCGGAATATTTCTTGCGATATGCAAAATTGAGCAAGAGAAATACAAGCATTTTTTTAATTTTGCTATTTGTATAAGTTTTAATTAAATTTTGACAGGGAAACATTTCAGACAATGCATATTACTTCAAAAAATAAAAAAACAATTTCAATTACCTTGCAGGCTATCATAGCCACACTTACAATCATCATTGTTTATAATCCAATTTTATCCGCACAGGGGAAAAGTGGTGAAATGTTTTACATCGCCGATGATTATATTGATAATGAAAACTTTACAGGTGCTATCAACCTTTATCAGCGAATGCTTGACGAGGATCCTAACAATGCAGAGCTCAATTTCAAACTCGGCTTTTGTTATTTAAACACAGCCCACGAAAAAGACAAAGCTATTGAATACATTGAAAAATCAGTAAAGCAACTTAGCAAGAGAAAAAGAAGAAGGTCAACGGAATATTTAGAGGCAAGTTTTTATCTGGCCAAAGCCTACCAGGCAAATTATAAGTTTGATAAAGCATTGACCCAATATCTTGAATTAAAAGAAAAGACTAAAAACCGACAGTTAATTGCCATTATTGAGAAAGAGATAGAAAAATGCACCCAGGGAAATGCACTGGTTCAAAACCCTGTGCAACTTACCATTACTAATTTGGGCGACTCTATAAATTCAGAATATAGTGACCATAGCCCTTTCGTTTCAGCAGACGAATCGGTACTTGTTTTTACCTCCAGAAGGGAAAATAAATACAATGACGAAATGGACATAAGCGGCGAATATGATGAAAACATTTATATTTCGTACAGCGAAGAAGGCGGACCATGGTCAAAACCAGTTAGCATAGGAGATAATATTAATACAGCTGATCATGAAGCATCCATTGGTATTTCGGTTGATGGCCAAAAACTTTTTATCTACAAATCTGAAGAAGAAGGCAGTATTTTCGTAAGTGATTTGGTTGGGGATGTTTGGTCAAAACCTAAAAAGCTGGGGCCAACAATCAACACAAAATACAGAGAAACCCATGCTTCGTTATCTGCAGATGGAACAAAACTTTATTTTACAAGTGATAGAAAAGGAGGTTATGGTGGGCTTGACATATATGTTGCTTATAAGCTACTAAACGGAGAATGGGGAGAGCCTAAAAACCTGGGGCCAGGCATCAACACACCTCAGGATGAAAGAGCCCCATATATCCACCCTGATGATATTACACTTTATTTCAGCTCAAGGGGACATGGTGGTTTAGGTGGATTTGATATATTTAGCAGTCAGCTAAATGAATTTGGAACCTGGACCAAGCCGAAAAACATTGGCTACCCAATTAATACTTCCTCTGATGACATTTTTTACGTTACATCGGCTGACAGGCAGCGCTCCTATTATGCCTCAAGTAAAGAATCGGGATTAGGGATGACGGATATCTATTTGATTGGCCTAGAGGAAGCAGAAGTTGCAAATATTACAATAATGACGGGTAAAGTATATGTTTGCCGAGGAACATTGCCAGAAGTATCAATTACAGTGATGGATGCTAAAACGGATGAAGTTGTTGGGATATATACACCCAACTCTAAATCAGGAAAATTCTTATTTGTTTTAAACAAAGGTGGAAGGTACAATGTAGTATTTGAAGCCGATGGAAAAATTATAAATGAAGAACAGCTGTATGTACCAGAAAATGCAGCTTATCAGCAACTTTATAAAGCTGTACAAATACCTGTAAACCCTCCATGCAACGATGAAGAACTTGCACTAATGGAAGATCAGGAATATGTTAGCGGTGTTAATATTGACAATATTGATGAAAACGGAATAGTTTACGATGCTCACATTAATGTTGACAATATACTTTTTCCTTCAAATCAGGCAAGGTTAATAGAAAGTAGCCCAAGCTTGAACAGGTTGGCGGAATACCTTAAGAAAAACCCTGGGGCAGTTATTGAAATAGGTGCATATGCCGACGCAAGTGGCAGGGCTGCATATAATTATCTGCTATCAATAAAACGTGGGCAAACTATTAAAGATTACCTGCTAAAAAAAGGGGTGAAAGAAAAACAGGCAATTGTTATTGGTTATGGTGAGGAAAACCCCATTGCTTTAAATAAAAATAAAGATGGAAGCTGGAATAAAGAAGGTCAAAAATACAACAGACGGATTGAATTTAGAGTAATGAAGCAGGGTAGCTCTACGTTACTGGTAAAGCCAATTATGAATATTCCTGAAGAATTAAAAAACAAGAACTACGACCAAAAATATAAAAAAGACCCAACAAAACACATTGAAACAACCATTTAAAATTTACAAGCCTATATGCCACTATGCTACTTCAAAATGAGTTATTAAAACTACGAGCACTTGAACCCACAGATATAGAACTGCTATACAAATGGGAAAACAACCCTGAAATTTGGGATGTTAGTAGCACTCTGGTTCCATTTTCTAAGTACATCCTGCACCAATACATAGAAAGCAGTCATCAGGATATTTACGAATCAAAACAGCTAAGGCTAATTATTGAGCTAAAAGAAAAAAAAACAACCTCAAAGCCAGTTGGGGCTATTGACTTATTCGATTTTGATTTCTATCATAAACGTGCTGGTATAGGAATATTAATAGCAAATGAAAAGGACAGAAATAAAGGTTACGCAGAAAATGCCCTGAAAATAGTTCATGAATACTGCCACAGCCATCTGGACATGAATCAATTGTACTGCCACATTGATGATGACAACCTTGCCAGCTTAAAACTATTTGAAAAAGCAGGGTATGAAATTACCGGCAGACAAAAAAAATGGAAAAAAGCATCGGATAGATGGAAAGAGGTCTTGTTTTTGCAATACATTTTTTAGCACATTTATATAACTTTCTTGCGTATTTATAACGCATAAATACAGTTTTATAAAAATCTTGTTTTTTAATATTGGTATAAATATTAACTTTATTAATTTTCAGGAAGAATAATTTGCTAGAGTATCCCAATTTTACAACTAAACCAATTTTTTAAACATGGCAGCTAAAAGCAAGAATTTTATTGGCAAACTAGCTTTGATGCTTACAGTATTTGCAACTTCTATTCAGACCTATTCTCAAAATAACCAGGAAAAAGTAGATGAATTGATCAATCAAAGGAACTTTGAGGAGGCAATTCAGGTATGTAAAGCCCTGCTAGCTGATGCCCCGGAAGACCCTTCCCTGAACTTTAAACTTGGCTACTGCTACATTAATACCCCTTTAAAAAAAACTGAAGCAATACCTTACATAAAAAAATCTACTGAAATTTATAAACAGAATAATGATAACAGTGCAACTGCATTAGAAGCAAGTTTTTACCTTGGCCAGGCTTACCATAAAACTTACGAATTTAAAGAAGCCATTAAAGTACTTCAAGAATTAAGAGAAAGGGTTAATAATAATGAAATGGTTGAAGCTATTGACGAAGAAATAGTTGAGTGCAAAACAGGAATTAACCTGGTAAGTTCACCCGTTAATTTGCAAGTAACTAATATAGGTAGCTCTATAAACACTGGTTTTTCCGATCATAGCCCAGTTGTTTCAGCAGATGAATCGGTCATTATTTTCACCTCTAGAAGAAAAAACTCTGAAAATGAAACACTTAAACCTGACGGACAACCCAATGAAGATATTTATATTTCGAACTTTGATGGTAAGGAATGGTCTGAACCAACGAGTATTAGTGAAAACATAAACACCAGTGAACATGAAGCCTCGATAGGTATCTCGGCAGATGGACAAGAATTATTGATTTACACTGAAACAGATGGAGGTTCAATTCTATCAAGCAGGCTAATTGGCGATGAATGGAGTGCCCCTCAAAACCTTGGCGAAAATATAAACAGCCGTTGGCGGGAAACCCATGCTTCTATCTCTGCTGATGGACACTACCTGTATTTCACCAGCGACAGGCCAGGTGGTTACGGAGGGCTGGATATTTATGTTTCTGAAAAAAATGACAATGGCACCTGGGGAAAAGCAGAAAACCTTGGCCCAACTGTAAATACTCCACAAGATGAGGAGGGACCCTTTATCCACTACGACGGGGTTACCTTATATTTTAGTTCAAAGGGACATGCCACAATGGGTGGTTTTGACATTTTATGGACGAAAAAAAATGAGTTTGGAACCTGGTCAATCCCTGTTAATATGGGTTACCCTGTAAATACAACAGAAAATGATGCCTTTTTTGTAATGACTGCTGATGGTAAAAGAGCTTATTATGCATCATACAGGGAGGATGGCAAAGGTAGTACAGATATATTTATGATGGGACTTCCGGAAGCTGAAGAAAAGCCACTTACTGTTGTAAAAGGAGTAATTCAGGTTTGTAAAAAAGATGCTGCAAATGTAAACATCATGGTTTCTGATAAATATACCAAAGAAATAGTTGGTATTTATAAACCAAACTCAAAAACAGGTAAATATTTATTTATTCTTACCAGGGGAAGAAAATACCAGGCATCCTACAGAATTGATAAAACAGAAGTGCATAGTGAAGACTTCCATATTGACAATAATGCTGATTTTCAGGTGCTTTACAAGCCAATTCAAATACACAATGGCTCACCATGTAACGAAATTGTAGGGGTTGAAACGAAAGAAGATTCGGTAATGGTAGCCTCCATGTATAAAAAAGTAGTTGAAGAAGAATCAGGTAAAACATATGTTGAAAATATAATGTTCAGAATAAATAATTCAGAAATTACCTACTTTAAAAACAATCTGGACAAATTAATCAACTATTTGAAACAACATCCAACAACTAAAATTGAAATTATTGGATATGCAGATACGCAAGGCCCAGAAGCCTATAATTTAAAACTTTCGGAACATAGAGCCCGCTCCGTAAATCAATACCTAATAAAAAAAGGAGTAAGAAAAGAACAATTGACTTACAAAGGAGATGGTGAAAAAAACCAGATTACAATTAATAATTACAAAGATGGCTCTTATGTCTGGCAATCACTACCTTACAACCGAAGGGTTGAGTTCAATATTATTAATGATGAAGCAAATAACCTGGTGGTAAAAGAATTTAATATCCCAGAACCTTACCTGATTGAAAAAGGGGACATTGAAAATACCGATATTTCGGATTATGAAAGAAAATACACCATCCAATTAGGTGCCTTTAGCAAGCCAATTAGCGTTGGTCATTTTAAGAAATTAAAAAACATCCGGGTTTATTTCACAGGCCAATACTATTTATATGCTTTTGGAGAATTTGATTCGAAAGAGTTGGCAAATGAAGAACTGGAAACAATTAAGCACCTTGGTTATAAAGATGCCTTCACGCGGAAGCTATCCTATTACTTTCCGAAACGACTAAAAGAGGTAAACCTGGTTGGCGAAAAATAGTTTTGATCAATTTCCTTCTAAATTAACAACTCAATTAAAATGCTTATAAATAAAGGTTTAGAGCTGGTACTTTAATAAAATAACTAAAATTATTGATAAGTTTTGCTACTTATTGCTTAAATTTAAATATAAAACCATAATTAAAATAAAAAACATGGAGAAACCAACTACAGCTCAAAAGTCGCCCTATGTGCTTGATAATGAGGCAGGGAATTATTTCTGGTGCGCTTGCGGTAAAAGTGCAAAACAACCTTTTTGTGATGGATCTCACAAAGGCAGTGCTTTTGCTCCGCTAAAAACAACGGTTGAAGAAAAAAAGAAAAATGCGTGGTGTGGCTGTAAAAACACCAAAAACCCACCATTTTGTGATGGAACACATTCGAAATTATAATTTTGTTTGGCAATACTTGGTTAAACAATTAATTGCGCTGAAAGAAAAATACTTTCAGCGCAATTGCATTTATTCAGTTGTAATTCCTTTTTAAATGGTTTTATTTTGCCAATCCAAACTAAAAACCATAAACAAGTGACTAATTCAAAAAAACTCACCCAAAGAATTAAACCTCTTTTAAGAGACATCTGGGATTCAATAAAAGGAACAGAGAAGGATTATACAGAAGGAAGGATTTCTAAAGCAATACTTTTACTCGCCATACCTATGGTATTGGAAATGATATTGGAGTCGGTATTTGCTGTAGTTGATATTGCTGTGGTTGCCCGGTTAGGTGCTGATGCTGTAGCTACTGTTGGCATAACCGAGTCGTTAATGACCCTTGTTTATGCAATTGGAATTGGATTAAGTACCGCAACTACCGCTATTGTTGCCCGCCGAATAGGTGAAAAAGAACCAGATAAAGCTTCAGTTTCTGCTATTCAAGCCATCCTGATTGCAATAATTGCCTCATTTATTTTTTCTATCCCGGGCTTTTTTGCAGGCGAGGAAATATTACGCCTGATGGGTGCCTCAAATAAAGCTGTTAACGAAGGCAAGTTCTACACCATCATTATGTTAACAGGTAATGTGGTTATTATGCTACTATTTGTCATTAATGCTATTTTCAGGAGTTCAGGTGATGCGGCTATTTCTATGCGTGTATTGCTATTTGCCAATGGCATAAATATTATTCTCGATCCATGCCTGGTATTTGGCTGGGGACCTTTTCCTGAAATGGGTGTAAAAGGGGCAGCTGTTGCCACTAATATTGGCCGAGGGTTAGCAGTATTGTTACAGTTTTATTACCTGTTTTTTGGTAAAAAAAGAATACAGGTACATTATAAACACATACAACTAAAAGTAAAAGAAGCATTGCAAATACTGAAACTTTCAATTGGAGGTATTGGCCAGTTACTTATAGCCACTTCAAGCTGGATATTTTTAATGCGTATACTTGCCGAATATGATAGTGAAGTGGTTGCCGGATATACCATAGCAATACGCATAGTCATTTTTGTTTTGCTGCCTTCATGGGGGCTTAGCAATGCCGCAGCAACATTGGTTGGACAAAACCTGGGAGCAAAAAAACCAGAACGGGGTGAGCGGTCTGCATGGCTTGCAGGATACGCCAACATGATTTTTCTTGGAATTATTGGAACAATAATGGTTATAATGCCAAAGGATTTTATTATGCTGTTGGCAGATGCAAAAGATATTAAAATGATTGGTTATGGTACAGAAGCATTGAGAATTATAAGTTATGGCTTTCTGGCCTATGCATTGGGCATGGTAATGATTCAGTCCATTAATGGCGCAGGGGATACCAGCACCCCAACCATCATTAACTTCTTTGCTTTCTGGGTAATTGAAATTCCTGTAGCAGCTTTACTTTCGTTTTATACCGGGCTCGAATACAAAGGGGTTTTTTATGCTATTATTGTTTCAGAAACATTTATGGCACTTGTTGGGATTATTATTTTTAAGAGAGGAAAATGGAAACTTAGAAAAGTATAAAATGTCAATTATTTTAATATTCACAGCTTCTTTTGACAGGTATTTTTCAGAATTACCAAAAATTTGTTAATTTAACCCTATTATTTAAAGGCCTGAATCTAAAAACCCACATTTCTAAACTTCACTCTTTAGTTCAATAAACTTCTAATTTATAAATAGTTAAAAATGGCATTATTCATTTGGAAAGACTCATTCAGTGTTAAAATTGAAAGTATTGATGATGAGCATAAAAAGTTGATAGATATGTTAAATAAATTCTATGATAATATTGCTTCTAATTCAAATACTGAAAACATGGCAGAGTTGATAAGCAAAATGAAAGAATACACCATATTTCATTTTAAGAATGAGGAAGGCCATCTAAGGCGACATGATTATCCTAATTTAAAAAGTCACATAGCTGAGCATCAAAAATTTATTGAAAAAGTAAACGAAATGGAAAAAAGGTTTAACGAAGGTAAGCTAATACTCTCGCTTGAAGCAACAACTTTTTTAAAAGACTGGTTACAAAACCATATTATGATAGCTGATAAAAAATACAGCGATTTTTTGATAAAGAATGGAGTAAAATAATCAAAAAATCACTTGGTTACCCCATAATATTGTTTATTATTGAAACATTAATTGCATAAAAACGTAAACAATACTAAAGCGCTGTTTGGTGTTTAGCATTTTCGTTGACAATTCCAGGACAATATTTCAAGTAGTTTTTTATAAACTTTGCCATAATTTTATTAAAATTAACAAAAAAAATCTTTTCTTTACATCTAGTGTTATGTCAAGTATGATATTTTAGGTAAATTAGCCAGGTGACAACACCTGGCTGGTGCACTTGTAAGGTGTTGTCGCCTGACAAGTGCACCAGAAATATCAAATTTGAATTAACACTAGGTTTATACAAGCAAGTAATCGTTATGGAAACATTTTATATTGAAGATGGAAGATCAACCCCTGAGATTTTATTAAGACCCGAAGCCGACCTTTATCATATTACAGGAAATTCGTTTCCAGCCAACCCATTAAGATTTTATGAACCTGTATTAGAATGGTTTAGCAGTTTCTTTGCCTCTAAAAACACACCCAATGAGTTAAACATACGTCTTGAATTCAGCTACCTAAACACTGCTTCGCAAAAACAAATTGTTCGCCTTTTAAAACTAATAGCGAAGAACAAAAATGACAAAAAAACGCTGATTGAATGGTATTACCCTGTTGATGATCTGGATATGCTTGAAACAGGACAAAGATTTCAAAAAATCTGCGACCTAACGTTTGAGTACAAAAAAATGAATTAAAATTCTATCTAATTCTACTTTTAAGATTGATTCCTGCAATAAAAGTTAAATTCAAAAATACAATAACCTGAATTCATTTTAATAGTAACTTTTTCCTACCTTTGTATTAAGATGTTACTATAAGTTTACATACCACACAGAATTCCTTTTATAGGATTCACACCTAAACTCACGAGTTCAGCATTTGTTGAATTCTACGGAGTTGTATTTATTCTATTCATAAATTTGGTTTTGATTAATCATTAAGTCTTGAAATACAGAAGATGTAATTTTCGACTATTAAGCTTTTAATCAAATACCACCTCTATTTTAAAATAACTTTAAATATCACAACAATGAATATTCAAAAAATTATAGCTTCTACCAGACAACCTAAGCTTTATGAAGAAGGAAATGCCAAAATGTGGACAGATAACCATATTTCGCAACAACTTTTGCAAGTTCACTTAAATGAAGAGTTAGACCTTGCCAGTAGAAAAATGTCAACAATAAAAACCACTATTGATTGGATATTGCAACAGGTGGATGGAAAACCGCTCAATATACTTGATTTAGGGTGCGGCCCCGGATTATATGCTGAGAAACTGGCACAAAAAGGACATAAGGTAACCGGGGTTGATTTTTCAAAGAGTTCAATTGAGTTTGCCAAAGTTAAGGCTAAAGAAAAAGGCCTGAATATCAGGTATGTAAACTCAGACTATCTAACATTGAATCTGGAAGAAAACTTTGATCTTGTGCTCCAGATCTATACTGATTTTGGGGTTCTTTTGCCAAATGAAAGAACCCAATTGTTACAGAAAGTAAGTAAATTTCTAAAACCTGGTGGCATTTTTATTTTTGATGTGCTGAAGGATAAAGAATTAGCGCATAAAATAAGCCCAAAAAATTGGGAAGTCTCTGACAAGGGCTTTTGGAAAGACTGTCCATATGTAGCACTTTCAAATTCTTTTTTGTATAAGAAAGAGAAAGTAATTTTGTATCAACACACTGTTTTTGAGGATAATGGTTGTATTGATTCTTACAGGTTTTGGACACACTTTTTTTCAAATGAAGACTTGAAAAAGATTCTTTTGGAATATCCGTTTCAAAACATTGCTATGTATGATGATGTGCTGCCTAAAGCAGATCTTTGGAGTGGGGATAACGTCACTTTTTGCAAAGCTGTTAAAGTATAATACCGGCAGAATTAATTGGGTGCATGTAATGATTTTTTATATGCACCCATAAAATAAACCACTCCTGCATTTGTGCCATCGTATAACGTTTTCCCATAAATAAAAATTTTATGATGAGACAAAATGCAGCTTGCGATTAAGCAGAAATTTGTTTTAACTTTATATTCAAATAATTTGTTAAAACTATCAAAAATGCCCTACTCCATCTTAAAAGTTCTAATAATCTGCTCGCTATTTTTTCCTGGCAATCAGCCACTTGCTAAAATTCAAAAAGAAAATCGCACCCTAAAAAACACTAAATTTTATGTTGCAACAAATGGCAACGATAATAACCCCGGAACAAAAGAACAGCCATGGCGAACAATTGCAAAAGGGGTCAAGCAAATAAAACCCGGCAATATTTTAGTAGTAAAGCCTGGTTTTTATAATGAATTTGTAATTGTAAAAAACAATGGCATTTCTGATGATTCCAGAATAAACATTACAGCGGAAAAGCAACACAAAGCAAAATGCCTGGGATTTAGAATAATGGGCAATTATGTTACCATTGATGGTTTTGATATTGAAGCTAGTACCCTTAACTGGACGGGCATACAGGCAAAAGCTTATTCCCACTTAAATATTTATAATTGTTACATACATGAATGCCCAATGGGTGGGATTAAAATTACTCATGGAGCAAGACATGCCAGGATAGTTGGCAACAAATTAGAGCACAACGGACTATGTGGCATTAGCCTAAAAGGCATTAATGGGTTGATTGAGAATAATGAAATCACCCGAACTGTTCAATATCACCCCAAGGGACTTGAGCCTGGATTAACTGGTGCTGATGCAGACGGATTAAGAATATTTGGCTATAACCATATAATTCGTTCAAATACAGTGTTAGATATTGGTGACCCCAGCGATAAAGGAAATGTTGATCCTCATGTAGATGGTATCCAGTCATGGGATGATGGCCCTAAGGGTTACTCAATTATGTCGAATACCGTTATTGAAGGCAATTATTTTAGGATTAAACACCCAAGTGGCAAAGGCATTATTATGGAAGCAGAAAAAGGCAAGGGATGTAACAACCTGATTATCAGAAACAATATATTCGAATTTAGAGATATTGGGATTTCAATGTATTCGGGCAAGTTTAGTGACATTTTTATTTACAATAATCTTTTTAAGGCCAACCTGAATGACAAATCCTGGGGTGTATCCATGTGTTTGGTCAATGTAAACAATTATGAGGTATTAAACAATATAACTGTGGATTGTCATCCCGAACATCGAAAAATAAAAGGCGGCAAAGGTAAAATTGATTACAATATTGCCTGGAATTCTGATGGTTCATTACCCACATTGGTGCCACCAGTGCAGCCACATGAGCTAAGAGGCATTGACCCAAATTTTGTAACTTATACAGGGAAAGCAGGGGTAAACAATTATCAGCTTACCAAAACTTCGCCCGCCATTGATGCAGGCAAAATAATTAACAAAGTAATTGTTGATTTTAAGGGAATTAAACGTCCACAAGGTGCTGGTTCTGATATGGGGCCTTTTGAATACAGCCAGGCAAAATAGCCCAATTTTATATTTGTTATTAAACCCTCACACCCATTACCAAAATATCATCTGTTTGCTCCCAGCCATTCATCCATTCCTCAAGTTCCTGCTCAAGAAGGGTTTCCTGAACATCCATGGGCCGAATGCTAATTTCGAGCAAAAACTGTTGAAAATTTGCGACCATATATTTAAATCCTTTTTTCCCGCCAAATTGATCCATAAACCCATCTGTAAACAAATAGATTGTATCACCCTTTTTTAATTTCAACTCATGGTTGGTAAAACTTGGCTTTTCATTAGGATAATACCCAACAGGCATTTTATCTGCTTTTATTTGTCTAAAGTTACCATCAATTATTAAATACAAAGAATTATTGGCACCGGCATATTGTAACACATTCGTCTCCGTATCTAAAACACAAAGAGCCAGATCCATTCCATCATCCACCTCCCCTTCTTTACCTGTTTGCTCCAGTGCTTGCTTAACATGGCTGCGTAATTCATTTAAAGCTTCATTTGCTTTTGTTATTTCACGGTTTCGCACTACCTCATTTAAAATGCTAATGCCAAGCATACTCATAAAAGCACCAGGAACTCCATGTCCTGTGCAATCAGCTACCACAAGAATGAGATAGTGTTTAATTTTTCGTATCCAGTAAAAATCGCCACTTACTACATCTCTTGGTTTAAAAAAAATAAAGTTTTCGGGCAATAACTTGTCCAGTAAATTTCGCTTAGGTATGGTGGCAGTTTGAATTTGTTTGGCGTATAAAATACTCTCGTTAATATCCTTGTTTTGTTTTGCCAATAAATCTTTCTGTGCCAGAATTTTTTCATTTTGCAAATTTAAGGACTCATTCCTGATTTCAATAATTAGCTTTTGTTCATTTAATGTGTCATTAATGGCTTTTATCTCTTTATTTTGACTCAACAACTCCTCCTTTTGGGTTTCAACCACTATGGTTCTCTCTCTAACCTTTTGTTCAAGTATTTTTTTGCTTTTTTTCAAACTGGCAATTCTTAAACGAATATAAGCCCCAACCAATGCAATAAACAACAGAACATAACTTACTTTTGCCCACCAGGTTAACCACCAGGGAGGATAAATAACAAAGCTATATACCAATGTATTACTCCACTTTTTTGCCACTCCAATGGCTCTAACTTTTAGGGAATAATCACCTGGTGGAAGGTTTTTATAAATGGCCTTATTAGAAGAACTTAGCTCGCTCCATGATTCGTCAAAGCCTTTGAGTGCATATTGGTATTTCAGCTTGTGAGGAGCCTGCCAATCAATCGCTACAAAGCTGAAAATCAACTGATTAAATCGATAATTTAATTCAAGGTTTACAGGATAGTTATTAAACTTTGAAAACGCTGAGAATTTTATCTCCTGCTTTTTCGAAGTAATTGGTCCTATTTTATTTTGCTCAAGCGGGTTTTTATTATGTAACTGCCCATAATCAATAAATTGTTGCTGAATTTCAAGTGTACTTAATTGTAGTTTTGGTTTAAGCTTAGGAATAGAAAACTTTCCTAAATCAAGCTTAACCAGGCCATTCTGCCCGCCCCACCACAGTTGGTTTTGTTGGTCGAGAAATACCGCGTTTAACCCAAACTTTTTACTTTTTAAACCGTCCCTGGGGCCGAAATTATAAAAACAAAATTCATCGGAGAGCTGAAAACGCGCAGATTTGTTCTGGCAGGTTAATAAATTAATTCCATCCAATCCAGCTAACCAAAGCCTGTTTTTTTCATCTACAATTAAAGATTCAATAAAATTATTGCTAAGGCCATGTTGGGTTGTAAAATTGAAAAAAGTAGTCCCATTATAACAAAAAAGCCCTTCGCCATAGCTACCAAACCATATATTTCCACTTTTATCTTGTACTATCGATGTTATTTTATCGGCGCCGAGCCCATTTGATGAACCATAATTTGTAATTGAGTCGCCATCAAGACAGGAAATTCCCCCTCCCATCAAACCAAACCATATTTTTCCGGTGTTATCAATAAGAACGGAACTAACAGAGTTGCCCCCAAGCCCACTTCTTTTGGTGTAGTTAACAAAAACAGCATCATTGTAAAAACTTACTCCGCCCCAGGTAGCAATCCAAAGATTTCCATGTTTATCTTCTTTAATATCTGAAACCCAATTATTTATTAAACCTTGTTTCGTTTTATAATTAGATAAAACCCCATTACTATAGCAATATAATCCAGACTCTGAGCCAAACCATATCCTGCCCTTTTTATCCTTTAAAACCGAACTTATGTCCCCTGTTTCATCACTCAATTGGGCAGATATAGTTGAATCTTTTGCCAACAAAACAATTCCATCAGAAGTTCCAACTACGAGTTCGTTATTGCTCCCCTCCCCTATCGAAATCACTTGACTATCAGTAAGTTTCAGTCTTTTTGTAAAAGAGGTAAACGAGTTGGTTTGGAAACAGTTAATTCCTGCCAAAGTCCCCAACCATAGTTTTCCGGAGCTGTCTTCAATCACTGAATTTACGCTGTTATGCACCAGGCCTTCATTGGTCGTATACTGAACAAATTTATTCTCATCAAAACAAACTACGCCCTGCCCAAACGTTCCCAGCCAAAATCGTCCTTCCGTGTCTTGATGAATCGATAAAATAGTTAAAGAATTTTGATTTGAATTCCCCAAATAGGTAGTTAATTTGTTCTTATTTAAACAACTTAACCCACCATCCCATGTCGCAAACCAAATCCTCCCGCTGTTATCCTCTTTCAATACGCTAATTGAATTAATTTCGTTATTGGGTCCGGTTGGGTAATGAATAAAATTCCCGTCATTGTATCGGCATATGCCATTTCCCGTCCCAATCCAAATATTATCCGACTTATCCAGCAGAATTGAACTTATTTCGTTGCTTACTAACCCTTGTTTGGTAGTATATTGCATAAAACTATTTCCATCAAACAAACTTATTCCGTTACGCGTCCCAATCCATATATTCCCTTTATTATCTTCAATTATGGAGGTTATTTCATTATCTGCAAGCCCCTGTGCCTCAGTATAGTGAACAAAAGAACGTCCATTGTAACAAGTCACCCCTACAGAAGTGCCCACCCAAATATTTCCTTTTTTGTCTTCGAACAAAGAATTGACAACATTGTTAATTAAACCATTGTCTGTATTGTATTGCACAAACGTTACCCCATCGTACTTGATTAATCCCTGCAATGTGCCAATCCAAATTATTCCACGACTATCCTCCATCATTGTCAGTACAGATGTAGAAGGCATTCCACTTGATTCATCCAAAAACTGAAGATCCTGTGAAATATTTTCATTATAAATCGCTGGTGCAGCTTTTATGGGTTCTTTTTCAATTTTTTGAACAACTATCGGAGGATAAATCATCACCCCATTGGCTAATTTATAAGGTCCATTATCAGGGATTATTACTTTTATCGGGGATTCGGCGCCATTCTTTCCAGGAATATGTTTTTCCAATTGAGAATCACTAATAACAATTTTTCTTGAAAATATAGGAGTTCTCTTTTCTTTTTCAGGTGTTGGGTTTAAATTAGGTAAAACAAACTTTCTTGATGTTGGGGGGCGAACCAAATCTGTTTTCATCAGCGTTCCTTTTGCCAGAACAGGTCTTACAGAATCTTTAATTAGTTTAATCAACTTTGGTGCAACAGTAATTGATGCTGAAAATACATCATCATTGCTTATTTCTTCATTATTTACTTTTTTATTGCTATTGCAGGCCAAATGTAGTAAAATGACTACACCTAGCCATAAGCTATAGGGTTTAATCATAAGTAAAGGAAATAGGTAGTTATTCAGTCAAAACAGGTTTGTTACACATCTAAATATATGGATAATTTATCAATAATCAAAATACCTAAATCTAGCGTTGAATTGAAAAATCTGCCAATAATTACTGTTTTTTTTGTATTTTTAGTTGTTGGCTTTTTAATAAAAAATTAAGAATAATGGAGCTAAATACCACCTATTTGATATTTGAAAAACTAAAGAACGATAATTTAAGCTTGCTCTACAATGGTAGTTTTAGCGACAGTATTACCATGAAATTCATTGAGTTAAGTGAATATAACCTGAGCGCAAATGTAAGTCTGTCAAAAATCAGAAACCGTGTATCATTTCTTATGGCCGAATGTTTTCAAAACATTGTAAGGCATGGAGAAGGTAGTAAAATTAAAAACTCAAAAGAAGATCTCCCTGGTTTTTTCTCGACCAAAAATACCGGCAATACCTATTTTATTACCTCAGGTAATTTAATTGATAAAAAAAATATAGAAAGGCTTGAAAGTCAGTTAAAAAAAGTGAATAGCCTTAGTAAGGACGAATTGAAAGAGCTGTACAGAAAAGTAATGGGAACTGAGGGCTTTACTGAACATGGAGGTGCCGGACTGGGATTAATTGAAATGGCCAGAAAATCGGGATATAAAATTGAATACTCTTTTACTGAATTTGACAATTCTTTTTCTTATTTCTACAACCAGATTAAACTAGCCAAAATTGAAGAAAATGTAAACTTCAGGCTGGATGAAGCAATTGGTTTTCATCAAATAATGAATACTGAAAATATCATGCTCATCCAAAAAGGAGATTTTTCGCAAGAGACTATTTTGCCCGTGCTTAAAATTATCGAACAAAACTTTCAGAAAAACAAGAGCACTTACAAAAATAAAGCGGTTTATCATGTACTGGTTGAACTACTCCAGAACATTAGTAAAAACAGTTATGTAATTAATGACAGGCATGAAGGAATTTTTCTGATTCAACAAATAAATGAAACATATGTTATAACAGCAGGAAACTATGTAGACCAATTAAAAGTTGCAGATTTTGAAAGTAAGCTGAAAATGGTGGAATATGCCTCGCCAGATGAATTAGAACACCTTTATGAAAAATCGTTGTTTGATGATGAAACAGATAACACACTGCCGGGACTTGGATTAATTGATATTGCCAAAGCCAGTAAAGAACCTATTAAGTTTGCATTTAATGAGGTTGACGAAAAATATCTGTTTTTTTCGATTCAAGTCACGGTCTGACACCCCCAACCAATTCATTACCAAGCAACTACAAAAACCTTATTTTATTAAAAAGTTTAGAGGGTTATTGTGTTTTGGTATATTGACAGTCAAATAATTATTGCAATACACTAATTTCTAATCCCAACGCTTCTGGACCAATTTCTAATTATTTATCTCTCTATCCCTAAAGCCCAACAAATAAAGCAAAGCATCCAAACCAATATTTGAGATAGCGTTTTTAGCGGATTCTTTTACCTTTGGCTTTGCATGAAAGGCAACTCCCAATCCGGCCAATTGCAGCATTGGCAAGTCATTAGAGCCATCACCAACTGCAATCACCTGCTCTAAATGAATATCTTCTTTAAAAGCCAACAGTTTTAATAATTCAGCTTTGCGCTTGCCATCAACTATTTCGTTCAAGTGTTTACCGGTGAGCTTTCCATCAACAATTTCCAATTCATTGGCAAAAACATAGTCAACACCCAGTTTATTTTTGAGGTAATTACCAAAATAATTAAATCCACCAGAAAGAATTGCTGTTTTATAACCGTATTGCCGCAAAGTTTTAAAAAGCCGTTCAGCCCCTTCGGTAATGGGCAGTTTTTCAGCAATATCTTTCATTACAGATTCGTCCAATCCTTTTAACAAGGCTACCCGTTGAATAAAACTTTCGTTAAAATCAATTTCGCCACGCATGGCACTTTCGGTAATGGCACTCACCTCCTCTCCTACTCCTGCGCGATAGGCCAACTCATCAATCACCTCGGTTTGGATAAGGGTAGAGTCCATATCAAAACAAACCAACCTACGGTTGCGCCTGAAAATATTATCGGCCTGAAAAGCAATATCAATGCCCAGTTTGCTGGCAATGGAGGTAAATTCCTGTTTCATTACAGACACATTTTTGGGTGTGCCACGAACTGAAAACTCAACAACAGATCTGGTGTTTTTATCACCATTACTTAATTCGGGCCTTCCTGAAAGACGCGAAATGAAATCGATATTTAACCCCTGATCGGCAATTACTTTTGTTACTTTAGCAAGGTGTACAGCTTTTAACTTACGCGATAGCAAGGTGACAATGTACCTGTCTTTTCCCTGTTGATGAACCCATTCTTCGTAATCATCAATCGGAATTGGAGTAAATTTTACATTAATGCCTAATTCATATGCTTTAAAAAGCAGCTCTTTTAAAATAGGTGAACTTTCTTCCTTTTCAGGTACTTCAAACAAAATACCCAAGCCCAAATCATCGTGAATAACTGCCTGTCCAATATCCAGAATATTTACATCATTTTCGGCCAAAATTCCTGTCAGGGTTGCAGTAACCCCACATTTGTCTTCACCAGTAATATTTAAGAGAATAATTTCTTTGCTTTTAGGCATCTTTGTCGCTGTTTTTAATTTGAGTGGGCAAATTTAGTAATATTCTTTATTGTTTGTGTAGTAGTTTGCTACCAATTTTTATTATTTTACATTGCCAGCTAATAAACTTAAACTGCCTGGGAACCAATTTATATTGCTAATTAATAATCTTCAGCAATAAGTAAATCAACTTGTATTGTCAGATAATGATCGTAGATAGCGAAGAGGCCAATTTGCATTACAAAACAGCCGATGTTGATTTCAGGTAAGTTATCTTAATACACTCTTAATTATACTGTGATGCAAGACTTTAGGGTGTAACTTTATTTAACACATTAATTGCATCTTTTAAAAACAATATCCTGTTCGTTAGTTAACCAGGGCAATTGGGGGTAAAAAACAGAATATCGATAATGAAAAAATAAACGAATGTTGTGTTTAATGCTAAAAGACATGGTGCTAATAATAAAAAAAGCTGAAAGATGATTTTAATACTATTCAGCTTTTCTAAAAATTTAATCGTGAGATTCAACGTGCCAAGCCTGTTCTACAGTATGAAGATTAGCCTTGATATCTGTTGTCCAACTTTTAACTTTATCAGACAAACCTGATTTAATGATTTTTTCCGCATGTTCACTTTTCATGAAGTTGGTAAATTTTTCACGACTTGTCCATAAAGAAATACCTGTAATAGGACCGTTCTTTTGTTCGGGCTTCAATGACATGCTCATTAATGCACCATCCTGTTCTTTAATCATTTCAGAAGTTTCTTTTAACATGTTTAATACTTCATCAAAATGTTCATCTTTTGGATAATAGTTCTCTGTCACTAAATACGGTTTTGCATTCATATTGTTCAAATTTTAAGTTTATAAATATCATTTACTATGTTTTCGATGCAAATATACAAATTAATATTCAAAAACATGATTTAACATTAAAACATTGTATGTTTTTGAAATATTTTATACTTTTGAACTATGAATAATTCTTTAAATATTATAACAGAGTTAATTGAACAACTTAAAAGGTTTAAAAACGAAAAGGGAAAAGAGCCGAAGGACATTAAAGAATTTACAGTTTGGCTAAATCAAGTTGTTTTTGAGCATCATACTTCTTTGGAGCCAGGTAATGGAGAAAATGATATTGATATGGAGTTAACTTTTCTTCTGATAATGCAAGGCAAACATTACAAAACATATTGTAAAGAAGCATTAGTTGACACCGAAATAAACTCTCCTGATGAATATAGCTTCTTATATCATTTAAGCTTAGTTGACAGTTTTAGAAAGATGGAATTAATTCATATTCACTTATTAGAAGCTCCTTCTGGAATAGAGGTTATTAAAAGACTATTAAAAAAGAACTTTATTGAGGAATTTGATGACGCGGATGACAAAAGAGCTAAACGTGTGAGAATAACTAAAAAAGGTAGACTAGAAACCGAGCGGTTAACACCAAATATGAAGAAAGTTTATTCCAAAATGACAGCAGAAATGTCGTTCAAAGAAAAAACTCATGTAATATCATTTCTTCGAGAACTAAATGATTATCATTCAACACCAAAGGATAAAAGAAGACAACTATGAATAATAAGATATGTTTAATTACAGGCTGTAATTCTGGAATTGGCAAAGTTGCAGCGATAGAGCTTGCTAAAAAAGGTTTTGAAATCATCATGTTAGTGCGTGATAGTGAAAAATCAAGAATGGCTTTTGAGGAAATAAAAAGAGCTTCAGGAGGAAAAGTAATACTAAAATATGTTGACCTTGCATCACTTGATTCAATTAAGAAAATATCAGAAGAAATTAAATCACAGTATGATAGAATTGATATTCTTGTAAACAATGCTGGATTATTTAAACGAAAGTTGGAAAAATCTGCTGATTCATTTGAAATGACATTAGCGGTTAACTACTTTGCTACATTTGCCCTTTCTATTCTAATGATTCCTTTATTGAAAAAAAGTAAACAAGCGAGGATAATAAATCTAACATCGGAGTTATACAAAAAAGGAAAGGTTAATTTGGATAATGACTTTGCCATTGCGAAATTCGATGGAAATAAAGCATATGCAAACTCAAAACTCCTTGTTGTTTATTTCACCAAAGAACTCTCTAGGCGATTAGTATCTGAAAATATTACCGTAAATTGCGTGCATCCAGGAGTTGTTGGAACAGATGTTTTTAGAGAGTATCCAAAATGGTTTGCTAAATTTATGAATCTAATGATTTCTAAACCAACAGAAGGTGCTAAACCAACGATTTACCTGGCAAGCTCTGAAGAGCTGGATAATGTAACAGGGAAATACTTCTACAAGACTAAGCAAAAAAGTACGAATAAAATAGCAAATGATTTAGACTTGTTGGAAAAGATTTGGATAAAAACGGAAGAATTGACAGAGATAAAATATGCTGAATAAAGCACTAAAACACAACAATGTGTATAATTAATAAGGGTTTCGGAGGTTTGCGAGTGGTATCACCTGCATCAATTTTGGGTTGTAACATGATTGGCTTGAAGTCCGCGCTCCCTTACAAAATCACATACTAAACGTTAAAAAACATTAAGAACTGATTATGATGAAATATTTGATTTTTATTACAAGTTGCCTTTTGGCCCTTTCAACATACGCTCAATCTGATTTAGATATTGTCGTTGACATTGAAACAAAATATCAGAAAGTTGAAGGTTTTGGAGCGGCATTAGCATATTATGAAGGCTGGTTAATTGCTCATCCAAATAAAAGCGAAATTTACGACGCTATATTCGGTGAATTAAGTTTGGATATCCTTCGTGTTAGAAATGCTTATGATTACGACCCCACAATGATTGATAGAGTTGTGGAATTTTATAATGCTGCGGAAAACTCACTTGGTCAGCCTATAAAAATATTATCAACTTCGTGGGGTCCACCAGCTTATTTAAAATCTAACAATGACAGAATGAATGGAGGCTCCTTAAAATATAATGTTAACGGAAGTATTGTTGAATTTGATTACGCAGGATTTGCAAACTGGTGGAGCAAATCATTAGATGAGTACAATGAAAATGGTATTTACCCGGATTATATTAGCATTCAAAACGAACCTGATTTTAATGCTACCTGGGAGTCGTGCCTGTTCAACCCAACCGAAACAATTAATGAAACTGATACCATTGCCGGATATAATAAAGCTTTGGAGGCAATTTACAACATTGTGGAACAAAGAGAAATAAGACCAAAAATTATTGGGCCTGAATCTATTGGAATTGGCTATAATAGTGTCCAAAATTATGTTAATGCGCTAAATACCTCTTACATTTATGGAATTGTACACCACCTATACCATGGAGTAGATGAGAATAATCCATGGGTAAGCACTAGTTTCAGTGAGGTTGGAAGTTTACACCCAGAAATGCCGCATTTTCAAACAGAATTTGGACGTGGTGATTGGTTTGCTCTAGCAGGTTTAATGCATAAATCATTTAATGATGAAAATGTGGCAGCTTACCTTTATTGGGACTTAGTATGGGATGGCTCAGGCCTTATTAACATAGAATATCCTTGGGATCAGAGCCAGTGGACAACTGAGAATGGTTACATTAAAACGAAAGAATTCTATGCATTCAAGCAGTATTCAGCTTTTATTCACCCCAACTGGTTAAGAATAAATAGCAGTAATGCTGATGAAAATATTAAAACTTTAGCCTTTATAAATCAAAGTTCTGATACTATCACATTGATAATGGTAAATCGCTCTGAAACTGAAAATATAAATGTTAGTGTTTCAATTAATGATTTCAATTTCAATCAGGCAAAGGTATATAGAACATCTGAGACTGAGGATTGCAGTTATGTAGGAGTGTCTGGCATTTCGGATATTACTTTACCAAAAAAATCAATTACAACGGTGCAATTAACAACTGGTGATGTTACAAATATTGAGGGAGTAAATCATTCTTTGAATAAAGTTATAATATATCCAAATCCAGTTTCGAAATATGCAACTATTAAACTCCCCAAGAATAAAACAGCATATAATTTTGTGTCTTTTATTGATATCAGGGGCAGAGTTGTTTTAAAACAACGGGTTACAGATGTTATAAACCAAAAACAAGAACTTACAATTAATTGCAGTGAATTAACTGCTGGATTGTATTATTGTAAAATAGAATCAATTGATGGTGAGAGCTTTGTTGGTAAATTCATTGTAACTAAAGATGAATAAGCGTTTGCTAACGCATAGCTATAACAGTATGCTGGCAGCTAGATTATTGAAAGTGCAGTGCATTGTTAAAAACCCACCAACTTTTTCACGACCAAAGGGAGTAAATCTTTTGATTTATTCGCACCTTTTTTTTATTATTCTTATGGTGCTCAGTGATCTAAAGGTTGGTTTTATATTTGAAGTTAAAACAAAATAAAAACATTTGGTTACTTGCGGCCTTGAAATGAGTCGGTTGAAAGGCGCACGCTACATAGCTTAACATTGTAGCCAATTTGGCGAAATAATAAACTAAATATTATTGACATTCATAATTTAAAAACGAATCTGTATCTTGAAAAACTTTAATCGAACTAAATGAACAGAAAAGAATTTCTAAAAGATTTGTGGCGTAAATTCTTCAAACCATTATTAATACTTGCTGTATTGATTTATAGTGTCATGTTTCTAATAAGGATTTTTACCCAAAATGGAACGGAAAGATTTATTGCAATATTAATTATCGGACTAGTGATCCTGTCGGCACTATCCTATTTGCTAGGACTTGTATTCAAAAACCTAATTAATAAAATTAAATCTAGACTCTCAGAAAAATCCTTAAGATTCGTAAACATTATTGGAAAAATAATAAATTACCTTTTACCAATTGCACTTGGAATGTTAATATATCATTCATGGCAAGAAAATAATACATCAGCGATTGAATTTTTTGGAGCAATTTTGATTTTTCAAATAGTTGATATAGTTAGAAAAGAAAAACCGGCTACAACAAAAGCCACACATTATACTGATAATCAGCAAGATTAAAGGATTCCAACATAACAAAACATCACCAAATCTTTGATTTATTCGCTGGCGCTCACGAGGCTAAAGGTTGGCTTTTAAATAAATAAGATAAAAACGAAATCAAAGTTTTGGTAACTTGCAGATTGGAAATGCGTCTGTAATCAGCGCACAAATGCATAGCCAATCGTTGTGTGCAACCGTAGAAACAAAAAATCATAAAAAATGGAGTTTAACAAAAAAATATTATCTTTTTTAAAACCTGATTTAGTTGATAAGATATTGAATGAATCAAGTATCAAGGAATTCTCTAAAGGAATCGAAATTTTAAGAGAACAACAGTATGTAAAAGTATTGCCTATTGTTATAAATGGACTTGTAAAAGTATATTCAAGGTTTGATGAGAAGGAATTATTGCTTTATTATATAGAACCTGCTCAAAGCTGTGTTATGACATTTTACGCTGCACTAAAAAACACACCAAGTAAGGTATTTGCAATAACAGAAGAAGACTCAAAAATTCTCTTAATACCTGTTCAACTATTGCCAAATTGGCTAAAAGAGTATCCCGAGTTCAATGAACTATTTTATAATCAATTTAATCTCCGGTATTCAGAACTTTTAGGAACAATCGGTCATTTGTTAATAAATAAAATGGATAAGAGACTTTATGATCATTTGAAAAAGAAATTGGAATTGACTAATAGTAATTCAATTACAATGAGTCATAATCAAATAGCGAACGAATTAGGAACTGCTCGTGAAGTGATAACAAGGGTGTTGAAAAAACTTGAAACCGATGGGAAAGTCGTTCAGGAATTAGGCAAAATAAGAGTTATTGATGAGTGGTGACCACAGTCACTGCACAGCAATGATATATGAATTACTTTTGTATCGCAATATTGCAGTAATCTTAAACTTTTTATATTATGACAAAAAATATGGGTACAGCAGACAAAATTATTAGAGTAATAATCGCAGCAATTATTGGAGTACTTTTTTTTACAGAAACAGTTTCAGGAACATTAGGTATTGTGCTATTAGTGCTGGCAGGAGTTTTCGTTTTAACAAGCCTAATAAGCTTTTGTCCTCTTTATGCACCATTTGGAATTAGAACCTGTCCTTTGAAAGAAAAAAAATAAGGTAACATACAACACAATATATGTAAGCCGGGGGATGTGGGTAATTTAAACTTTTGTATATTTACTCAAAATCATAATGGTTTAACAAGCTGGAACTTCAAAATCCCGGCCTACATATATTTCCAACCATTACAGGGCATTTTGATTTGTCCTTAAAATGTCTACACAACACCTGGCAATTATGTATAAAATGATGGTATCACAAAACATTGCAATGAAGATTATAAATTACACTAAATAAGATATGAATTTACAGTATAAAGATGAACTTGGTAGTTGTTTTTCTGTTTCTACTGCACCTAAGTGGTTGGAGAAAAATGGTCATAAGCCCTTGTCCTCTTATTGCATTGTTCTAAATTTTGGTTCTAATATTAAAATGGAAGCCGATTTAGCAATAGTAACGTTAAAAAATAATAGTATGAGCTTTCTGAATCCCGGGTCTTATGTCTCATCCATAAAGTCGAATGACGAAGCTCATTATTTTATTGAATTCAATTCGGCTTTTTATTGTTTAGAACTTCACGACAAAGAAATATCGTGCAATGGATTGTTGTTTGGCGCATTACCATATTTACCCATTTTATATTGTAATGTAGATGAAGCCTCCGAAAACCAAGAGCTATTAAATATAATGTTAAAAGAGTTTGAACACAATGACAATACACAGGGAGATATGTTGAGGCTTCTGCTCAAGCGGCTTATTATTATGGCTGTAAGAATTGGACGTAAACAGTTATTCAGCAACACAGATCCACTTTTAGAGGATACTGATATTATTAGAGTATTTCAGGCATTGGTAGAGAAGTATTTTAAGGAAAAACACAAGGTTGCTGATTATGCCGACATGATGTTTAAATCTCCGAAAACACTTTCCAACACCTTCAAAAAACTGGGCAGTGCGAGCCCTTTGCATATTATTCAGGAAAGAATAGTTTTGGAAGCTAAACGTCAAATTTATTATACAGACAAACCCATTAAAGAAATTGCCTACGATTTAGGATTTTCTGAACCAGCCCAATTCAGTCGTTTATTTAAAATTATTACCGGAAAAAGTCCTTCTGAATTTTAGTTGCGTTTGATTTAAGAAACTGCGCACAACTCAATAATCATTATCTGCATTCAAGCCCCATTTCGCTGAAATGGGGCTTTGTTTTGTCTATATTTCTCCATTTTCGGTCATCTCAGGAAAAATCGTTAAGACAATGGGAAAAATCATTATTCCACAAGAGTAGAAACTGCTACATCTTTGCAGTATAAAATTAGTAACATTTAAAATTAAGTAAAATGAAAACAATTCAAGTTCCCAATAAAGAACAAGTTAACAACAAAGCAGGTGTAATATTTGATAAGCTTGAAAAAGGTATAGGAATGGTTCCTAATCTTTACGCTACTATAGGCTATTCGTCGGACATTTTAGAAGGCTATTTGACATATGCAGATGTAGTTGGGAGCACAAGCTTTAACAAAAAAGAAGGTGAAGCGATTAAATTAGCTGTATCAGAAGTTAATAATTGCCAGTATTGCAAAGCTGCCCATACAGCTCTTGCTAAAATGAATGGTTTTTCAGAAGCAGAGACCATTGACATCAGAACTGCTCAAATTAAGGATAAAAAGCTTAATACTATCATTAAAACAGCTCAGGAACTAGCTGTTAAGAGAGGGAAAATAAGTGACGAAACAAAAGACCGGTTCTTTGCTCTTGGATACGAGAACAAAGCATTTATTGACCTGATAGCAATAGTTAATGTAGCAAGCTTTACCAATTTTGTGCATAATGCTACCCAAGTACCTGTGGATTTCCCTGCTGCACCGGCTCTTTTAGGCAAAACAGCATAAACAATTAATAATAGTATAAATCATAAAAAAACAAATTGTATGAAAATGATTAAAATTTTGTCAGTATTAATTATTGCAGCTACATTATTAGCAAGTTGTGATAAAGAAGATAATGGAATGTCAACAAGCGGAAACCTAACCTTAGATATTAATGGTTTGGAAAATTTAGGTTCAGATTTTGTTTACGAAGGGTGGATAATGGTTGATGGTTCTCCAGTAACAACAGGTACTTTTAGCGTAGATGTAGATGGTAACTTGTCAAAAACAGCATTTACTTTAACCAGCGATCAGGTATCAAAAGCTACGGCTTTTATACTAACCATTGAGCCTATGCCAGATGCCGACCCTGCACCAAGTAAGGTACATATTCTTGCCGGAGACATTTCGTCAAGCAAAGCAATGTTAACAGTTGACCATAATGCTGCTTTGGGAACAGACTTTGCCACTTCAAGTGGAAAATATATTTTGGCAACCCCAACCAATAATATTGACACCGATGAAAATAGTGGTGTTTGGTTTCTTGATAATTCATCAGGTTCGCCCGTTGCTGGATTAAACTTGCCTGCTTTGCCCGAAGGTTGGGAGTATGAAGGTTGGGCAGTAATTAACGGACAACCAGTTACTACAGGTAAATTCACCAGTGTAGATGCAGCAGATGCTTCGGCATCCTTTAGTGGAAGCACGGCAGGACCATCATTCCCGGGTGAAGATTTTCTAATGAATGCACCCAATGGATTAACATTTCCTACTGACCTAAGTGGTGGAAAAGTGGTTATTTCTGTTGAACCGATGCCAGACAATAGTGATGCGCCATTCTTGTTGAAGCCATTGCTTGGTGATGTTCCGAATAATGCTACAGTACATACCGCTCAAATGCTTGGTAATATTTCAGGAAATACTAATCCAACAGGTAGTGCCAGTTTTTCAATTCAATAGCAGTTTATAAAAAATTCTTATTAAACGGGAGAAATAATTCTCCCGTTTTTTTTATTAAATCCCGTCCTAAATAACCCCATACCTTGTGCCAAGATAGCTTGTCTGAAAATAGGACGATTGCTATTGATTCATTTAAAGTACATGCAGTTATACTAAGCCAGTTTGAAATATTGTAAATTGAAATTTAAAAATGGCCTTGTATATGCCGATCGACTGGCAGTTTTGGTTTGCAAGATTGTGATACCGAACCACTATCAAGATAATAAAAAAGGCATTGGTATAACTAAGCGAATATAGAGAGCGATCTCATGAACGCAGTGAATAATGCCGAAGAATTAGCATGTTAAGAAAATTTATTTTCTGTTATATGATAACCATTCGGTATGAAGCAAACCAATTACTAACAGCGGTTCGGTATAATTCGCCGAAGAAGAATTTTAACCTGGCAAAACTCAAGAGGCATCTGGCCTATATTGAAAACCAGCTAAAAGAATATGAAGCCAAACTTGATGCAAACGACAAAGAAGAGGATAGAAAAGAGCTGGAGACAAAAATAGAAGAACGAAAAGAAAAACAAGCAAAATACAAACAGATAAAGGAAGATTTAGATAATAGTACAGCTGCACAAGTATCCCTTAAACAAAGATTATCAAGAACCAGTATATTTGGAAAACATTGTAAACACAGGAAAATATTTCGCTTTATCAGGAGTTATTAAATATTTACAAGGAAACATATGTAGATATAATAAAGATGTTGTATATTTAAGGCCTGTATATCAGGTATAAAAATTTTGATATGCAAATATCTGTTCTAATTTTAGTATAAATAACTTAAAACCGAAAACATTGAGAGTAGTCGTTTTAGGTGCCGGAATTTCGGGGCACACAGCAGCAGCTTTTCTTAAGAAACAACTTGGGCGAAAACATGATGTTATTGTTGTATCGCCCAGTAAATGGTATCAGTGGATCCCTTCTAATATTTGGGTAGGTGTGGGACGGATGAATGCGGACCAGGTCCGGTTCAAACTGACAAAAGTCTATAAACGGTGGAAGATCGATTTTAAACAGGCAAAAGCGGTAGCTATTTATCCTGAAGGCACAGAAGGGCAACCAAAACCATGTGTCGGGATAACATATACTGCACCAGATAAGTCCGGTACAACTGAATTGGTCGAATACGACTATCTGGTCAATGCCACAGGGCCAAAATTGAATTTCGACGCTACACAGGGGCTTGGTCCGGAGAAGTATACCCATTCGGTCTGTTCAACCGATCATGCAGAGGAAACCTGGAAACATCTTCAGAAACACATCGAATTGATGAAACAGGGAAAGAAACAGCGTTTTTTGATAGGTACAGGCCATCCGATGGCAACTTGCCAGGGTGCGGCATTTGAATATGCACTGAACCTGGCCTTTGAATTTAAACGGCATAAAGTGAGCGATATGGCGGAAATTACCTGGATATCGAACGAATATGAACTGGGTGACTTTGGGATGGGGGGTGCCTTTATCAAACGTGGTGGATACATAACCCCAACCAAAGTATTTACCGAGTCTGTTTTCTCAGAAAACAACATTTCTTGGATAAAACGGGCAGGGGTTACCAAAGTTGAGGAAGGTAAGGTTTTTTACGAAACCCTGGATGGTGATAGTAAAACCTTTGGGTTCGATTTTGCTATGTTGATCCCCGGCTTTACCGGACAGGGAATTCAGGCATATGGCCCCGATGGCATTGATATTACTACAAAATTGTTTGCTCCAAATGGTTTTATGAAAGTCGATGCCGATTATACATCAAAACCATTTGAGGAATGGGATATCAACGATTGGCCACAAACATATCAGAGCCCCGCGTACAATAATATTTATGCAGCAGGTATTGCTTTTGCACCCCCTCATTCTATTTCAAAACCAATGAAGAGCCCTTCAGGAATGGCTATTTTTCCCGCCCCGCCCCGTACCGGTATGCCTTCTGGTGTAATAGGAAAGGTTATTGCCCAAAATATTGTACATCGTATAAAGACAGGTACCACCGATCACAAACATAAGGCTAATATGGGGCGCATGGGGGCAGCTTGTATCGTATCTGCCGGATATAGCATGACACATGGGCTGGGTGCAACCATGACAGTTAGTCCTATTGTGCCCGATTGGGAAAAGTACCCCGAATGGGGGCGCGATATCAAAGCAACAGTAGGAGAAGTCGGGTTAGCCGGCCATTGGATCAAGCTGTTTTTGCACTATATGTTTTTACACAAAGCCAAAGGGTATCCATTTTGGTGGTTACTTCCGGAATAATTAAATAAACTCATACACTATGGATCGAAAAGTAATCAGAGGGTATAAGGACGAGTTTTATCCTCCTTTCCC
>JBNKJW010000075.1:0-69663 GCA_050291445.1 Bacteroidales bacterium
CTTTTTCACAACTTTTTTCATGTAATACCAAACCGCTATCAAGGTAGTAAAAAAAGGTTTTGGTGTAACTTAGAGAACGAAGTGAACGTTCTCATAACCAAAGGGAATAATACCGAAGGATTAGCATGTTAGGGAATTTTAATTTCCGTTACATGATAACCATTCGGTATAAATATTTAATTTTAATAGGCTTAGGCGTTTTTCAGCAAGCCCTAATTACAAAAATTAATTGAAATGACTAACAAAGACAAACTTAACCAGGCAAAAACAATTTTTAAAAATGGTTTTAATTGTTGCCAGGCAGTATTCACTCCATTTGCTCTTGAAAAAGGAATGGATGAAGAAACCGCTTTAATGCTATCAAGTGGCTTTGCTGCCGGACTGTGTTACCAGGGCGAGACCTGTGGGGCTGTTGTTGGTGCCCAAATGGTCATTGGCCTTAATGTTGGGTATGCCAAAAAAAATGATGAACAAGGAAGGGAAAACGTTAAAAATGTGGTTGCTATCTATCGTCAAAAATTTAAAGAAAAACACGGTACCACTCAATGCAAAAAACTGCTAGGTAATGATCCTTCTACCCAGGAAGGGTTAAACTTTCTTAAAGAAAAAGGTGTTTTTAAGGAAAAATGCCCTGGTTTTGTGGCTGATTCTGTAGAAATACTCCAAACTGTGCTAGATAAATAAGCCAGACTTAAAAGCAATGGGGGCAAAGGGTAAAGCCAAATAAAAACACAATTTGGCAACAACTTTTTATAATAGCTTGAATAACCTTTAGAAAGTTTGCCAGTTTTTTTTAATTTTGGGAGGAATAAAACCGGTTGCCCAATGACTTTAAAGTTGTCCAAACTAAAAGTTTCAAAAAAGTATGTACTTTCTTGGGAAAAATCAATAGATTTGATTGCCCAACTGGTTGATTTTCAGTTTGTTTTTGTGGTTCGGAAAGTGGCTGAATCGTGGAAATTAATTGTAGGAAGTAAAGCAGATGATATTGGTCTGGACATTGATCTACTTGAAAAAAAGGCAGATTACTTATTTGAAGATATCAGTAAAAGCAATTCTGATTTATTCGTTTTTGGGCAAGGTGATGATTTTATTCAAAGCCTGAATACTTTTGCCCATTCTGAAATACAAGCTTTTAAGGCAATTTCTCTTTCAACACCAAACAACGGTTTTTTTGGGTATTTATGTGTAGCTGAAACAAGGAAAGAGCAGTTCTCTGAAATTGCAACCAGTGCGTTAAATGAATTGAAATTAACCATTGAGAAAGATTTACGTTTTTTAAAACAAGAAAAACTTTTAAATGCAGAAATAAATGATCGAAAAGAAATAGAATGCGAGCTAAATGCTGCCAATGAAGAATTAAAAGCAGGACTTGAGCGGAAGCATACCGAAATTGACAAAATTAGCAAGGACTTAAAAGACATTGAAGAGGACTATAAATTAATTGTAGAAAACCAAAATGCCTTAATTGTAAAGTTCGACAAAGATTTTAAACTCACCTACATTTCACCACAATACGCCAAAGAATTAGGCTCGAATAGTAACGATTTGATAGGAAAATCATTTTTTCCGTTTATTCACAAAGATGATATTGAACAGGTGAAAAAATCCCATGAGCACTTAAAAAAGCCACCTTATGAGTGCCAGCACGAAGAGCGCATGAAAACCATTAATGGTTGGAGGTGGTACTACTGGTCAAATAAGTCAATTGTTAACCACACTGGTGAAATTGAGGGTGTTGTTGCTGTTGGGCGAGATGTTACCCAACGAAAAAAATTTGAAGCTGAGCTAAAAGAAAGCGAGGAAAGATATGATTTGGCCATGAAAGGCACAAATGATGGTATTTGGGACAAGGATTTAGTGACAGGAGATATCTATTTCTCAAAAAGGTGGAAAACCATGTTAGGCTACCAGGAACATGAATTGGAAAATAGCTCTGAAACATGGAAAGCGCTGGCCCACCCTGACGATTTCAAAATGTCCGAAAAAGCTAAAAGAGCATACCTGTTGGGGCAAAAGGCCAAATACGAAGTGGAGGTTAGGCTAAAACATAAAAAAGGGCATTGGGTTAATATTCTTTCACGTGGTTTTAAAGTAATGAGTGATAATGGCAGAAGGGCCATTAGGTTTGTTGGTACTCATGTTGATATTACCAAGCAAAGAAAAGCTGAAGATGCACTTAGAAAGAGCGAAGCTGAGTTTAGAAGAATTATTGAGTTAAACTCAATACCAATGGTTGTAACCAACAATAAACAAGATTTTTTAATTGTTAATAAAGCATTTACCAAATGCTTTGGCTATACCCTTAAAGATATCCCAACTGGTGAAATTTGGTGGAAAACCGCCTATCCTGATGAAAATTATAGAAAGCAAGTAGAGATGGGATGGAACAGGGCAGTTGAAGATGCTGTGAAATATGGTACAGAAATAGAAAAGCAGATTTGGGAACCAACCTGCAAAAATGGTCAAAAAAAGATAGTAGAGTTCGCTTTTGTATCATTGGGTGAACAAAACATTATTACAATGGTAGATATTACCATGCAAAAACTTACTGAGAATGCCTTGAAAGAAAGCGAACAGAAAAACAGAGCATTATCCGAAGCTGCTGATGAAGCTTTATTTTTTTCGGATAGGGGTGTTTTTGTTGAGTGTAACAAAGCTGCTTGTGAGCTTCTTGGTTATACCTACGAGGAGTTGATTGGTATTAGTGGGATAGAATTAATTGCTGATGAGTATAAAGGGTTTGTACTGCATAAAATGATGATGGGGTTTAATGAGCCATACGAAGCGATAGCCAAGAAAAAAGACGGTACAAAATTTTGGGCAGAGTTTAAAGGGAGCCTATACGAATATAAAGGGCAGAAGGTTCGTGTGACAGCAGTGAGGGATATAAGTGACAGGAAGGTAGCAGAGGAAGCCCTGGTTTTTAGCGAGGAAAAATTTCGAGCAGCGTTTAAAACAAGCCCCGATTCAATTAGTATTAATAGGATGAGTGATGGGACGTACGTAGAAATAAATGAAGGTTTTGTGCACTCAACAGGGTTTTCTGAAGAGGAAGTCCTTGGGAAAACGGCTGAGGAGTTAAATTTTTGGGTCAACCAGAGTGATAAGTTTAAACTGCTTGCCATACTAATGCAAAGTGGGGGTTGTATAAATTTTGCAGCAAAATTCAGAATAAAAAATGGTAAAATAATCAATGGCTTGTTATCAGCCAGAACAATAATACTAAACAACGAAAAGTACCTTATTTCAATTACAAGGGATATTAGTGATTTAAAAGAGACGGAACAAGAGCTTATTTCTGCAAAAGAGTTTGCAGAAAGAAAAGAAAAAGAATACCGTTCGTTGTTTAATGAAATGCTAGATGGTTTTGCACTGCACGAAGTAATTTACAACGACCTTGATATTCCGGTTGATTATCGTTTTATTGAGTTGAACCCAGCTTATGAAAGAATGACAGGTTTAAAGAAGGAGGATGTTGTAAATAAAACAATTTTGGAAGTAACACCTGATATTGAAAAGCATTGGATAACAAATTTTGGAAAAGTTGGTAAAACCGGTGAGCCTTATTGGTTTGAAGATTATGTGGAAGAACTTGAGCGCTATTATACAGGTATAGCATACAGTCCTCAGCAGAATTACTTTGCAGTTATTTATAGTGATGCGACTGATAAAAGAAAAGCAGAAGAAATAGTTATTAAAAATGATGAATTTTTAAAGGAACAAAATGAAGAGTATCAGGCTTTAAATGAGCAACTTACGAATCTTAACCTGGAGCTTTTGGAAGCCAAACAGAAAGCAGAAGAAAGTGATAATTTAAAAACAGCTTTTCTTGCAAATATGTCCCACGAAATCCGTACACCAATGAATGGGATTATGGGATTCTCCGGACTCCTTGCCAAAAGCAACCTTACCAACGAAAAAAAGCAAAAATACATTGATATTATTAAGCAAAACAGTCATCAGTTACTTTCTATTATAAATGATTTGGTTGATATTTCAAAAATTGAGGCTGGCCAAATTGATATTGAAAGGGATGAGGTACGGTTAGAATCGCTTACAAAAAGCCTTGCTGATTTATATTATCAAAAAGCAATTGATAAAAATATTTATTTTGAACTCGATAGTAAAGTATCTGATATACAGATTATTACTGATGAGACAAAACTTCGGCAAATACTAATTAATTTATTGGATAACGCTTTTAAATTTACTCATCAGGGAGAAATAAAATTTGGATATGAGATAAAAGATGGATTTATTGAGTTTTTTGTTTCTGATACAGGCATTGGAATGGAAAAAGAGGCAATAAGTATCATCTTTGAAAGGTTTAGGCAGGTTGAATTGAGCTCAGCCAGAAAGTACGGCGGCACAGGGTTGGGTTTGTCGATATCGAAAGCCTTTATTGAAAAAATGGGAGGACAAATCCATGTTAATTCAGAAATCAATAAAGGTTCAAAATTTTATTTTACCATTCCAATTAAACTTACCAAAGAAGACGTGGGGCATGTTTCTGATAATCAGGTGGATGAACTTACGTTGGATTGGGGTAATAAAGTAATACTGGTGGCTGAAGACGAGCTGGTTAACTATCGTTTTTTTGAGGAGGTTTTTGAAGGTACCAGGGTTAATTTAATTTGGGCTGTTAACGGACAAGAAGCTGTTGAGCATTGTATGGTAAACAAATCTATTGATTTGGTATTAATGGATATTAAAATGCCTGTTTTAAATGGTTACGATGCTACCGAGAAAATAAAAAAAATAAGGCCCGAATTGCCAATTATTGCCCAAACGGCTTATGCTCTGATAGGTGATGAGTCAAAAGCAAAAAATGCCGGTTGCGACGATTACATCCATAAACCAATTGATTCTGACGAATTAATGAAAAAAATAGCCCATTTATTGACATAACACTTGGTTTTGTCTGTAATTTTAACCTCTGTGTAGTCCTTTCTATAAAAAAACTATTATTAATACAATGATGAAAAAAATACAAAAAAAAAGGAAAGAGTGGCTACCAACAAGAGTAAGTCTTTCAATACTCTTACTATTTCTCACTTTTTGCCTTACGGGAAGTAGACTTTTGGCTCAGGAAGAGATTTTTTTTGTCAATAAACCAAATACAGGCATTAAAAGAATAATTGAGTGTGAAATAGGTGATAAAAATGACACCACACAAGGTTTTATTTATGATTATGATACCAATGGGCTGCTGGTAAAAGTTACCCAGCCAGAAAGCCATGTTCTTGTTGATTATCAGTATGATACTATAGGGCGTTTAATTAAAGTTGATGCACTTTATGGTGAGAGTTTTGCAAATGGAACTACAACCTATGATTACTCTGATGGTAATGAAACTGAAACAACTTTGGCAATGGGATATTTCACCAAAAAAAGAAAAATATTTAATAAGCAAGGTAATATCAGTAAATTAATAACCTACAATATTGGTGGTGGCATGGGCAATAGCTATTTAAAAGAAGAGGTTTTTGAATATGATACAAAAGGTTTGCTTAAAAAGAAGCATATAACTATCAAAAGGTATGATTTGAATAAAGAGCCTGGTGAATTTTCCGAAAATGAATCAAATGCCCTTGTTGAAGAGTTAGTTAATTCAGAACTTTTAAAAAAGGATAGATTTGTTGAAGTGTATATATACGATACTAAAAAACAGCTTGTAAAAACGCATTTTAAGGATCTTATTATTGATAAAACTGTTTTTGAGGTTGAATACATCTATAATCAGGCAGGTAAGTTAGCCGAAAAGATTGGAAAATATGCCAGTAACAATAAAGTTGATTACACAGGAGTTTCCTTTAACCAAAAACATACAATAAATGCTTATGATGAAAATAATGAGCTTAAAACAGTAACTGAAAAGGATGACTATTACCAACTCATTAAAAACTACAAAGAAGGAAGACTGGTTGCAGCTATTCAGGAAAATAATAAGGGTACCATCTAAAGACTTTTTTCAAATATCTCTATTACAGCGAACTGAAAAAGTGAAACAAATCCATATCATAGGTAGGGTCCCATTTTTCATGTCAGACCACATGTGGCAATTTCAGCAGTAGCCTATGGGATTACTGCAATTACTAACAACGGCCCGATCTTTTCCTGGTTGGGTTTAAAACTACTTCAAGTGTTTTAGATCAGGAAACTATTAAATCATCAAAGGGCTTTTGAAAGAAGCAAATTGCGATTTGGTTTTGGTAAACGACGTCGCCAGAAGGGTGAATTTTGTTGTTGGCAAACATAATTAGGGCCTGCTGAAAAAGTCAGAGGTGCATTAGCTACAACTTAGCGAAGCAGCACATATCTGGTATAATTCCGAATTTCTGTGTTGAATATTTTATGTCGAACTCAGGTTACTAAATTAAGTTAAAGTTTGGTTAAGAAATGTTATACTGTTTTTTACAAAATTACTAACTTAGTATATTTGCTTTTAAGTTTAACCCTTTATAATTAATACCTTATTAGTTATGTTCAACCCTTTTTATCAAAAAAAAATCAATCCATCAATTATTTTTATTGAAAAGCTTAAAATTTACTCCTTAGTTTTGATATTGTTTTGCTTTCATCAGCTACTTTTAGCTGAAAACAAGCCTTCAAATTTGTTGATTAACGATACTACAAAGCAACAAATAACTATAAAATTGATTGAAACAGCAGGAACGAACCTTGTTGAATACATTGGATGGAGCAGGGGAGAAGACTTCGACGATGGTAAATTAAAATCTCCGCAATTGTTTAAGAAAGATCCTAATGGCAACTTTTTTAGGTTAGATAGTTTTGTGGTAAAGAAAAACTCAACCATCAGCAGAATTGATTATCTTGTACTTTTTGATGCTAAAAAGAACTTACTTGGACACATTCCTTACGAATACTATCCCGAAAAAGAAGCGAATTTTATAAGGCAGGTAATAGTCATTCTTCATAATAGTCAGTTTGATTGCCAGGAGGGCACACAAAAGCATTTTCCGTACTCGAAAGAAAGCCCCTATTGGGCGGGACTTTTTGGAGGGAAATGGACGTATTTTAATAAAGGCGAGTACCCAGTAACTATGCTGATTCCTCCTGATTATTATGACCATGCAAATAATTCAATTGGCAACAAGTTTCCTGAAAAATTAAATAAAAAACCTGTTTTATTTGTTCATGGACTTACTGGTAAGTATAATAACTATTCAAAAGCAAAACCTGAGAACAACGAAACTTCTTATTGGTGGATGCAGGTAAAGCATTTTAATAAATCAAAGGTGTATGAAGGGTGGCAGGTTTATTATCCGTATGATGCAAATATTGATTTTATAGCTCGGTGGTTAAAATTTGATGTAGAACTTCTAAATAAGTTGTACAAAAAAGAAGTTGATATTTTAACTCACAGTATGGGGGGCCTTGTTGCAATGGAGTTGATTACTTCACCTTATTTTGATGCTAAAAAGAACATCGGGAAGGTATTATTGATTCAACCACCAATTCATGGTTCTTTAGGAGGCAACAAGCAGTACAGGACTGGTAAAGGGCGTGTTTTTCAGCTATTAGGTTTTGACAGGGAGGCTCCAAGCATACGTGATTTATCATTTGGTAGCGATTTTTATTACAACCTGCACAATAGGAAAATACCCAGTCTGGATGATGATAAATTTATTTCGGATGATTACTTTGTGTTAATTGGAACCACCCAGGAAAGATATAAACTACCCAAACTAGTTCATAACGAAGCCGAAGGTCAATCGGATGGAATAGTTGCCATGAGCAGTGCTTCATTGATGGATTATAAAATACGCTATGCACTTATTAATGCCAACCACGATGATGGCAGGGGATGCTGGAGCAAGTTTGATTTTGAACAAGATAATGAGTTTTTAGCTGATTTTGCCCAAGCATACTTTAACAAAAATGTGCAAAACTTCGAATATTATCTTGCAAAAAACAGATTAATTGATGGCTATGTGCAGATGAAAACGAATCAGCTTTACTTAAAGAAAAAACGCGAGGATGTTAATTTAAAGCAAGGGGCATTTACCATTCGAATTAAAAAAAATACAAAGTATGATTGGAAAAAAGAATTAGGTGAGTGGGATGAGTTAATTGTTTTAAAAAATAAAACAAAAAAAGCACTGCTGCTTAGTCCAAGAATATCATCAGCAAAGGGAAAAGAGAAATTTGCCGAAGCCAATGGTCTGGAAGATGTTGAAAAACTTTATCCTGAAATAGATGGATATATGAATAGAAACCCTTTTACATCCGAAGATTATCTGACTTATTATTATACAAAAAAACCAGCTCAGATAGAACAATGTGTTTCGGATATGGCAGAGGGAACTTACAAGGTTTATTTATATCTACCTGAAAAGAAATTCTCAATTTTTTTAGGAAGTTTTAAGTTTAATCATATGCAAACGGCTTTGGTTGAGTTTGACATCTCGAAAAAAGATTCACCATTTTTTGAGATGGAAGGCGTAAATACCTTTACTAATTACATTCTTGCAGCTAAAGAACGAAAAGATCCATCTTTTAGTCCCGATACAATTGTAACAATTAATGAAGGAACCACCAGGGCAATTTTTCAAGTAGCTTGTGCTGATGCTTTTAAAAGAAATATAGCAGTTTATATGAATCTGAAAAATCCAAATGGGGTGTTGATTAATTCAAAAATTTCGTCAGTAAAGTGGAAGCTGGATGAACCTACAGGAACAGCTTATTATATCATTGATAAGCCTACTCCAGGGGGTTGGAAAGTAGCTATCAGAACAGCTAAAAGATCAAGCAAAAGGATGTATTATATCACCAGGGTATTTCAGGATACCAGGATGAAACGAAACGGGAATAAAAAGGAAGACAATAAAAGCAATAACAAAACTACTAAGGTCATGAAATCAATTTTTAGCAATAAAGAGTAGTTATAATTTTAGGCAAGGAGATACTTAATTTCTTTTAAAACATCTTCACCTGAGTGAATTGATGCGCTTGTGCAACCAATAATGTTACAAATAGCAAGACAGTTTTTAAAGCTGGCTTTTTTATCAAGAAACAGGGCAATAAGCTTTCCTGTTTTGCATGAAGTACAATCAGCATATATGGGCAGTTCTATATCGCAATGGGGGCAAAAAATACGAACTTTTTCGCCTTTTTTTAGCTGCAATTCAAGGCTAATTCTTTGTTTTTGACCATAAATGGGGCTTAATGCTACAAATCCAGCTCTGCCACTAGAATTAATTAATTTGAGAAAAATTCCTGGCAAATTATTAAAATATGCATTAGGGCTTACCAAATTATGCCCATTTGGACAAAAGCACTCTTTTACAATAAGAATTTCACTGGTTTCCTGCGTTTTAGTTATCTCTTTTGGTGTTGGAATAATCAACATTCCATTTTTGTCAAATCGTTTCATGACTTTTCTTTTAATAGCGAACTTTGAGTATACACAGCTTTAGTAATTTACGAAAAAAATGGCTTAAAGTCAAGTTTGTGCTTCTAAATTTTATCACCACCATTTTTATTGGCTTTCGTATGCATAACCCTATTAACTTTTGTCATAACTTTAGTATAATACCGATTTTACTTTCAAAATAGTCCAATTTCGGCAAAGCCTCATTCGACTATTTTCGAGTAGCATCGGCATTTACCATTGCAATTTATATTTTGCTTTTGGACTAAAATATAAATGCAATTGGTGTAATTTGTAATTATCGATTAACTATTAATGTTGGTTCAGTACATATTTGTATGAAATTAGCTTTTTGTATTGTATGTTTGATAGTGGTGTATTGGGATATTGATTTTAACAAAATGCATATGTAAGCTTCAATATTCGAATACACAAATATACCAATGCACAATCAGGAGTTGCCTTCAGACTAACCACATTGAATTAACTATCAAAAAAAAGGAGGTTGATATGCCAATACAAAAATTAAAAGAGTGTTTAGACAAACACGGAATTGAGTACATCTCAATACATCATTCAAAGGCCTATGCTGCGCAAAAAGTTGCTGCAATTGCTCACATTCCAGGAAAAGAGCTTGCAAAAACAGTAATGATTAAAGTTGATGGGGAAATGTCGATGGCTGTTTTACCAGCTTCGTACCAAGTAAATTTTGAAGAGTTAAGAGCAAGTATTGGAGCTGAAAAAGTGACACTTGCCAACGAGCTTGAGTTCAAGGATATTTTTACTCAGTGTGAGGTTGGTGCAATGCCACCTTTTGGAAATCTTTACGGAATGCAGGTATACGTTGCCAAAAGTCTTGCCGAAGATGAGGAAATTGTTTTTAATGCTGGCACACATGCTGAATTAATCAGGCTGGATTACAAAGACTTTGAAAAGCTGGTACATCCAAAAGTGCTGAAGTTTTCGGTATTGGCTTAGGATCTGATTAGACATTAGTCATTTGTCCTAATGTGACCGGTGACTAATGAACAACACCTATTTCTTTTTAAAATAAATAAGCAGGTTTTCATAGTCAATTACTGCTTTCCTGTTTTCTAAAATGTCGGAGCCTAAAATCCCGTCTAGCTGAAGCATTCCCATTTGTTGGAAAGAATAGTTAATATGATTGAGGTTAACCAATGATATTCTCACATTTCTTAATTTCAATTCACCAAGCTCCATGATATTATCATAAGAAATCTGCATTTTTAGTTGCGAACCACCAGCAGTTTTGGCTATTTTTTGTGTGTTTTGGGTTATTAACCTGAACTTTTTTTTATGCCTTCGGTCAATAATGGTTGAACTGGAACCAGTATCTAAAATAAAACGCCCCATAACATTATTTACTTTGGTAACAACACTTAAATGACCACTTTTTAGTTGTTGCATTGGTATTTTTACATAAGTGTTCTGTTTAGTTAAAAAGGTATTAAGAGAAGTTGCGCTTTCTATTGAGTCTTTGTTTTCAGATGTGCAACTGAATAAAAGAAAAAAAACTATCAGGTATACAAATTTCATGTTTAAAGTTCCAATTTTTTGCTAAGATAATGATTGCTTCGTGATTAATTAACAGTTTCTTGCTATCTTTAGTGGGATACAATAAAATAGTATGCAAATATTCGCACCATTTTAATATTTGTTATGAAATTCTGTGTGATATTAAAAAAGTATTTATACCCAACCACTGTTAGTAATTGGTCTGCTTCACAAGCTTGCAAACTAAAACTGCCAGTCGATCGGCATATACAAAGTCTTTTTAAAATTTCAATTTACAATATTTTAAACAGGCTTAGTATAAATAAACACATGAAGAAAATAATAATTTTTCTGAGTTTATTATTTTTCTGTAATTGGCTTACGGCTCAAAAAAACTACACCCAAACTGTCAGGGGAACTGTGATTGACGCCACTTCAAAAAGCCCAATTCCTGGAGCAAATATTGTGGTTTTAAATACGCATCCTTTAATTGGAGCAGTATCGGAAAATGATGGAGAATTTAAATTAAATAATGTTCCGGTTGGGAAACATGATGTTAGTGTGGGCTTTATAGGATACAAACCTGTGCATTTAAGGAATTTAATGGTAAAATCAGGTAAGGAATTAATACTTAACATAGAGCTGGAAGAACAAGTGATTACTACCGATGAAGTGGTGGTGAAAGCTTATGGGCGAAAAGACAGGGCGCTTAATGAAATGGCTAACATTAGTGCCCGATCATTTACCGTAGAAGAAACCGAAAGGTATGCCGGAACCTGGCTTGACCCAGCCCGTATGGCTGCTAATTATGCCGGGGTAATGGCAGTGGGGGATCAACGAAATGATATCATTATCCGCGGAAATTCACCCTTGGGTTTGCTATGGCAGCTGGAAGATATCAATATTCCAAACCCCAACCACTTTGGAACACTTGGAACCACCGGTGGCCCTATTAGTATCTTGAATAACAATCTGTTAGATAACTCCGATTTTTTCACCAGTGCCTTTCCTGCAGAATATGGTAATGCTATTTCGGGCGTTTTTGATTTAAAAATGCGAAATGGCAACAACCAAAAAAGGGAATATGTTGCACAAGTGGGGATGAATGGCTTTGAACTGGGCGCAGAAGGTCCTTTTTCAAAGCGTTCAAAGGCTTCATATCTATTAAATTACCGCTATTCAACGCTCGCTATTTTTGATGCATTGGGGATGAATTTTGGTGTTTCTGGGGTCCCTCAATACCAGGATGTTTCATTTAAAGTAAATGTGCCGGGCACTAAACTAGGACGGTTTTCACTGTTTGGAGTAGGTGGGACCAGTTACATTGAGATTTTAGAGAAAAACAGGAAGGAAAATGACTGGACTTTTGGGCACGATAAACTTGATTTACGTTTTGGATCGGATATGGGCGTGCTTGGGCTATCGCATTTGTGGTTTTTTAACAAAAACACCCGAATAAAAACTACTGTTGCTGCTTCGTTTACCGGATCTACGGCAAAGGCCGATTCGGTATACAATAATTTACCTTCTTTAAATTATTATGGCGATGAATCATCAGAAACAAAATACTCATTGTCGACAAAGTTTACACAGAAAATTAATGCAAAAACAAATTTCAACCTTGGTTTTTTGGCAGATTTGTATCAAATATCTTACAAAGACAGTGGGTTGATGGATGACTATAGCTACCGAAAGCTGACTGAAACCAATAACGAAAATATGTACCTTTTGCAAGGTTTTGCCCAGTTTCAGCATAAATTTACTAATCGGTTTGTTTTTTATGGAGGGATTCATTATCAGTACTTTACACTGAATAGAAGTCAGGTGATAGAGCCCCGGGCAAGTTTAAGGTGGGAAGCTACAGAGCAACATGCTTTTAGTATTGGATATGGTCTGCATAGCCAATTGCAGCCCCGGCTGTTTTATTTTTTGCAGACTTTGATGCCCGATAGTACCTATAAACGAACAAATTACCAGCTTGATTTTTCAAAAAGCAACCAGTTTGTAATGGCTTATGATTATTTAATAAATAAAAACCTTCGCCTAAAAATTGAAGCCTATTACCAGCATTTGTACAACATACCTGTTGAAGAAAACAGTTCGTATTACTCGATTGTAAATTATGGCAATGAGTTTTATTCGCCACGAAAAGACAGCCTGGTTAATACCGGACTAGCTAAAAACTATGGACTGGAGCTGACATTTGAAAAATTTTTAAGCAGTAACTACTACTTTCTACTCACCGCTTCGGTTTTTCAGTCGAAATACTTTGGGAGTGATGCTATTGAACGCAACACAATTTACAACAGTAATTACGTGGTAAATTTTTTAAGTGGTTATACCTTTGATATTGGTAAATACAATTCACTTTCACTTGATTTTAAAGTAGTAACTGCCGGAGGGAAACATTACATTCCGGTTGACCTGGAGCAATCGAGGCAAATTGGGGCCGAAATTCTTGATTATTCAAAAGCTTATGAGCCAAATTACCCAAACTATTTTAGGTTGGATGGGAGGATTTCCTTTAAGCTAAACCACAAAAAGTTTAATACAGAGCTGGCTTTTGATGTGCAAAACCTAACCAAGCAGCAGAATGTTTTGCTACAGAGTTATGATAAAGAAAGTGGAAACATTCGTTACGACTATCAATTGGGGCTGTTTTATGTATTTTTGATGAGGTTTCAGTTTTAGTAATGCTTTGATTTACATGTTGTTGAGCGACACTAAAAAGACCTCATGTTGTACGGAAACAACATGAGGTGGTTTTGAAATACGCCCCTTTTATTCGGTTGTTCCAGCCGTTTCTTCAGTTATTGCTGTTAATACAGCGTCCTGACTTGTCGTATTTCCTGCAACTATTTGAACTTCATCAACAGTAGCAGTTTCGTAATTTTCTTTAGTAAATTCTACACCATAAGTACCTGCTTCAATGCCTAAAATGGCATAGCCACCAGTTTCATCAGTAAACGATGTAGTGTAAACTGTGTCAGCTGCAATTATTGCAACCTCTACGCCTTCTAACCCCATTTCTTCTTCATCGGTAACAACACCCATTAAGGTACCGGCAGTTGTATTATTTGTAGCTTTTATTACAGGTTTAAAATGAAAACCTTTAATACCTGCTGGTGTGTTAGGATTCCCTTGAACAACAAATGATTTACTAACATCAAAATCAAGCAATAAATCTGCTGACAATCCACCTGAGACTTCAATTGCAGGGTCAATAAAAACTTTTATACCTGTTTGACTTCCACTTGGAATTTTAAGATCAAACTCTTGTCCATCTTTTAATTTAATACTGGCTTCTGCAACATAAAGTCTGATTAAATTATAAGAACCAGCTTCAACTACTGAATCTACTAGGTTTTCAGTAACACCATTGGTAAGATCCAATAAATTAAATGACATTTCTTCTTCGCTCAATACAATAAACGGATTGCCATCTTCTTCGCCCTCGTTTGCTTTACGAACTTCAATTTTATTTATAGTTACGTTAGCCTCTTCAATTAAATTTGTTGGAAAAGGGGCATCAGTTAATTGAATTGTTAACTTTCCAGAAGTTGAGGCATTATCACTTTTTTCGCAAGCTGAAAAGATACTAGTGAGCATTAATGCTGCTATAATAAGCCCTATAAAATTCGTTTTCTTCATACTAATAAATTTAAAATTTGTTTTTAACTATTGTATTTGCTTTTATTAATTTAATGTTTTAAGAATAAACATACTTACATATCCACCAGAGGCACTTTCGGCCTCCATTTCAATGAGTATTGGACTGGTATTGGTAATTACCCAACTTTTGTTTAACCAGCTTATAGGAATTTCATCGCTATTAAATTCTATTTTTAATGTTTTAATGTTTTGATTAGAAACTAACTCCCATGATCCATTATAAGTTTTTGTATCAGTATTTACCTGAATTCTGTTGTTTTTTTTAAAACCCAGAATGTAAGAAGAGAATAGATTTGATTGGTTGACCGTGTCTGTAAATAAAAAGATTTTCCATTTTTTGTGTGTAATTAATTCATCGTAAGGATAATCTTCATCACTAAAAACAATATCATCTTTTTCATTAAATTCAATATTTGCGCTCTGGCTAATTACATCTTCAAGCTCACTATTATTGTTAATAGTTGTGGTACTTTCATCTGAACTTTCAACTAAAATTGGGTACTGCATTTCAACAATCATATTATTCATCTTACTAAATACATTATATAGTTCTTTATCATCATTAATATCAACTAAATCATATTTTTGATATTCTGTATTGTAAAGCGCCATTTTTAAAGGGTAGATAAAATCAATGTTTTCAATATCATCATCCTCAATAGTGGCGTTATACTGGTTTTGAATTTTGAGTAACTCTCCTTTATTTGATAATGTAGTTTCTGAATAATCACTAAAGGCAATTGTAACTGGAAAAATGATGGTAAACTCATTTCGCTGTTCAAAGTATTCCAGTTTTAAATTTTGAACATCGTCAAATGAGCTGATTCCAATAACTTCATTTTTTATTCTAACAGAGTAAGGAAATTTAATGCTAATCTCATTACATCCGTCAAGTATATTATCGAACGAACCATCTTTAAGGGCAATTTTTACCAATAAATCCGTAATTGGGTCGTCGGGTGAAATTGTTACATCAGTATCTTGTTCACTGATTGTATCATATTCTTTCTGACATCCACCAATAAGTATAATACCTATCAGTGCAATAAAAAACGGTTTTGTTTTTAAAAGTTTTTGTACAATCATATTTTTGAAAGTTTTAACTTCCGGTAATTAAACAGATGGATTTTAAAATCTCCTACCGGATATTGTGATTTTTTTTATAATCTTGTAGCTAAAAGCGAAGTCTGTTTTTGTAATTGTTTGATAATGAGCTTTAAAATTAAAAATACTACCTGTAAAGAAACGGTCTTTAATGAATTATTTAAGTCTTATTCAAAAGATTTATTTAACTTTTTATATTACAAGTATGGTGAAAATAATAACCCACAAGACATTGTGCAAATAGCATTTGAAAAACTCTGGATAAATTGTAAAGATGTTTCGCCCGAAAAAGCAAAGTCATTTTTGTTCACGGTGGCAAATAACGAAATGCTTAACTCTTTATCACGAAAAAAGACGGTACTAAATTATAGTTTGCAAAAGCCTAAAGAATATACAGCTGAAACCCCTGAGTTCTTATTGGAAGAAAAGGAATATCATGATCAGCTGCAAAAAGCAATCGAAGAATTATCTGAAGATCAAAGAGTAACATTCCTTTTGAATCGTGTGGAAGGAAAAAAACATCAGGAAATTGCTGATATGCTGGGTATTTCAAGAAAGGCAGTAGAAAAACGCATTTATAAAGCATTGAGTATTTTAAGACAAAAAGTTGGGATAAATAAGATTTAAAGAAAGCACTGGTAGGAAATTAGTGTTTTTATCTGTTATATATTTGGAGTTGGAAAAATGACTAACGAAGATAAAATAAAAAAATGGCTAGCGGGCGAACTTTCAGATGCTGAGAAAAAGGAGTTTGAAAGCACTGAGGAGTTTACCGAAATAGACAAACTGACAAAGGCTTTAAGCAAATTTAAAGCTCCTGAGTACGATATTGATAGTGAATTTCAAAAACTTTCAAAAACTGTTATTCATAATAAAAAATCAAGGTATTTTATAAAAAAAATCAGTCCTGTTGTTAAGATTGCCGCCATTTTTATCATTACTTTAACCATTGGCTACTTTTCTTATACCTACCTTAGTTCCAACAATCAGGAATGGATTGCTGAGCAAACAAATTTGTATTTACCAGATTCGTCTTTCGTTTCATTAAATAAAGATTCAAAAGTGAGGTTTTCGGGCAAAAAGTGGGAGAAAGAACGTAATGTTGAGTTAAAAGGCGAAGCCTTCTTTAATGTAAAGAAAGGTGCAAAATTTAGTGTAGTAACTCAGCAAGGAGAAGTAAGCGTTTTGGGTACTGAGTTTAGTGTTAAGGATTGGGATAATTATTATGAAGTTACCTGTTACAGCGGTCTTGTTAAAGTGGCTACTGCATTAAATACTGTTCGTTTAAAACCCAATACTTCTTTTAGGATTATTAATGAGAAAGATGAAACCTATACAGTTCCCGCTAAATCACAACCAGACTGGTTAAATGGTGAAAGTAGTTTTAAAAGCGTTCCTTTTAGCCTGGTGATTGATGAATTGGAAAGACAATACAAAGTTTCTGTAGAAACTGTAAATATTGACACCCATCAACTATTTACTGGTAGTTTTTCAAACAAAAATCTTGAAATTGCTTTAAAAGCTATTACAATTCCTGTAAATTCACGCTACAAGATTAATGGCAATCAAATTGTGATATCTTTTGAAGGTAATTAGCGTTTTATTTTTTTCAGTATTTCTTCTTTCTATCAGTAGTTTTAGGTCTTTGGCTCAAAATGCAGAGGCTCAACCGCTTGATAGTGTGTTGCTTTTGCTCGAAAAGCAATACGATATTGTGTTTACCTATGCTGATGAAAACATAAAGGATATTTTTGTTATCCTTCCAAACAAAAACTTACCGCTTGATAAATGTTTGTTAAATCTTGAAAAACAAACCAAACTTGGTTTTAAAAAATTGAATTCCCGCTATGTTGCTATTCAAAACTATGTTATTGTAAGAGGTGTTGTACTCAATAAATCGGACAAAAAACCCATTGAAGAAGTTTTTATCTATTCGGGAAACAACTATGCAGTAAGCGATAGTAATGGAATGTTTTCGCTAAAGCTAATACCTAAGGAAGATTCGGTATTTACGGTAAGGCATACTGCTTACAAACAAGTTGAACGAAAACTCATTAACAGCAATAAAGACACCTTTATTATTGAACTGGTTCCTAAGATAAAGGTTATTGGAGAAGTTGCTGTGCCTTATTTAGTGGAGGGCATTGGCAAACTACCCGATGGCTCTATTGAATTTAATGTAAGTGATGTGGAAGTGCTCCCGGGCTTGTCGGAACCGGATGTTTTGCACACCATACAAGTTTTACCAGGTATACAAAGTATCAACGAGACTGTTTCGGACATTAATACCAGGGGCGGAACCAATGATCAAACATTAGTATTGTGGGATGATGTAAAAATGTACCAAACGGGTCACTTTTTTGGGTTAATATCTGCATTTAATTCGCATTTAATCAACAAAGTCTGTATTGTGAAAAATGGCACAAGTGCAGCTTATGACGAAGGCGTTTCGGGTATGATTGATATGCAGATGCAGGAATCCCTGGTTGCAAAACCAGAAGCCAGCATTGGGTTAAATATGCTTAGCACAGATGCAATAATAAAAACACCTTTATCGAAGAAACTTTCATTAATTGCAGGAGCCAGGCACTCCATAAATGAATTGGTAGCAACCCCAACTTATGAAAAATACTACGAAAGAGCGTTTAAGCATACCTTGCTTACGCAAAATCAAACAACTATTGATACAGTGGTTAGTCAATACCATAAATTTTCGTTTTATGATTTGACGGGTAAACTTTTATACGATATTTCGGAAAATAACAAATTAAGCCTTAGCCTGCTTAAAATATACAACAATATTGAATCAGGAGAAACAGCCATCATCCTTGATACTTTGTATGACAAAAAAAGTAAACTGAATCAATCCAGTTTATTAGCAAATTTTAGTTTTGCCCACAACTGGTCAGAAAACCAAACATTACAATTTTCTGCATTTGTTTCAAAATATCGGCTAAAAGGGCTCAATAGTTCGGAATTTGATAACCTAAATCATCAACAAATAAACGAAGTGCTTGATTGGGGGCTAAAATTAAATTCTAAAATTGAGCTAACACCCAAAATTATATTTTCCAATGGATATGAGTTTAAAGAAACAGGGATTCGTAATGGCGACAATATTCAGCAACCGAGTTACAACAGGGATACGAAGGAGGTACTACGAATTCACTCTATTTACTCTGAGGCTGAATTAAGAGGATTGTTAAAAAAACTTTATTTGCGTGCTGGCCTGCGTGCCGATTATTTTGCAAAATTCAGCGAAATTTCACTTCAGCCACGATTGGCGCTAAATTATGTACTAAACAAGTATTTTTCGTTGGAGCTACAAGCCGAAAAGAAAAGTCAGCACACTACTCAGTTAGTTGATTATCAAACGGATTTTTTGGGCATTGAAAAACGTAGATGGACATTAGCAAATAATGACCGTGTACCTTTGCTTAAAAGCCGGCAATTTTCATTGGGTGTTCAATATGGCCGTAAAGAGTTTCTTGTTTTACTTGGTGGATATGTTAAGCGGATAACAGGAATAATTTCGCCCAGTCAGGGTTTTCAAAATCAGTTTCAGTATGTTTATGCAATTGGTGAGTACAGTGCAAGGGGGATTGAGTTATTGGTAAATAACAAGTTTAACAGTTTAAATACCTGGATGAATTATACGCTTGCCAAAAACGATTACTACTTTCATGATCTTACACCATCAATCTTTCCAAACAATTTGGATATCAGGCATGCATTAACCCTGGGTGGAAGTTATTCGTTTAATAGCTTTGTTTTTTCGTGTGGGGTAAGTTATAAAACAGGAAAACCTTATACCAGACCTTCTGAAAATAGTTTAACTGGGCAAAATGAAATAATGTATCAAACGCCTAACAGTTCCAGGCTAAAAGATTACATCAGGGTAGATTTATCTGCCAAATACAATTTTTCAACTAAAAAAGTAAATGGCGAATTTGGTTTTTCAATATGGAACCTGTTTAATCGTGAGAATGACATTAATATTTACCACCAACTTTCTGAAAATAAGCAGATTGAACAAATTGCCCAACATGCCCTTGGTTTTACACCTAATTTGAATTTGAGGTTGAGTTTAAACCCATCTTCCGCTAAGCGGCTCCTGAAATAATTGTTAAGCCCAACTTATCAATGTCGTTTAGTTAAGGTTGTACAGTAGCAGAACGTCATTGCGAACATAAGTGAAGCAACTCCGAAGGACTCAGCGTAGCTAATCTTTTTAAAGGGATTACTTCGTCGTTCCTCCTCGTAATGACGAATCAATTTGTTAACTAAACCACATTACACAACTTTTACTACAGAAGTTTTGATAATGGCAAACTGTTGCATTTATTTAAGGCAATGGATTGCAAAGGTTTGTATGCGATTTTGTGACCCAATTCTGCTTAAGTTGGCTGGTTTTCATTCAATACAAGTTTTGAATTGCTCTTTTGTTTCACTGCACTAATAGATAATACCAATGACAGGCTTATCATGAAAATTAGGTGATGAATTTAAAAGTGGCTGTAAATCAATACAATAATTCATTCAATTTAGTTTAATTTCGCAATTCCACTAAGCCTTTCTAATTTCTTCGTTGTAATTCACTATTATAATTAACGCCTAGTGTGGTCTGGTTCTCTTTTACCCAGTCAGTTAATTTTATTTTGCCAGTTGGTGCAGTTTTTACGTACAAAAGATTGTCCATTAACCCTTTAATTTCAGCTCTCGTTATGGTAACATCCTTTTTAAGGAAGCTAATTAGCCTTCCGGCCAGGTAACCAATGTAAGGTGGTGCATTAAATACTTTCTTTTTTATTTTCAGGGTGCTCATAATGCTCTTTACCAGCTCTTTATAGCTAAATGTTTCTGGTCCAATGGCATTAATAATAGCATTTTCGGTTTTACTAATTTCGTTAATTATGATGTTTGCAAAATCATCAACATGAATGGGTTGAAGTTTATAATCCCCTTTTCCAAATACGCCAAATACTGGCAGGTGACGTGCCATCCAAGCAATGTTATTGATGAGGATATCCTGCTTACCAAATAATACAGCAGGACGAATGATAGAATAATTAACACCCAAATTCTGCAGGTAGTTTTCTAAAATACCTTTGCCTTTAAAATATTCCAAATCTGATTCAATCGAAGGATTAGTTATACTGACGTGGATAATGCGCTGAATTCCGGCATTTTTGGCACAATCAAATAAGACTTTTGTATTATCTACAGCGCTTTTATGATTAAACTTTTTATGATTAAATCGTACCCAATAGGTATTTATCAAAACATCATATCCTGTTAAAGATGCTGTTAATCTCTTAGAGTCATTAAAACTTAATGGTGCGACTTCTATTTTATTTCCAAAAGGGTTTGGTTTATTGGTTGAATTGGTTAGTGTTTTTACATGGTAACCAGCTGATAATAAGTTGGCTGTGATAGTTTTTCCGGAATATCCAAATGCTCCGGTAACTACAATTTTCTTTTTTGTTTTCATATTATTGAATATTTAAAAGTTTCAGAAAAAAATGAAACTTTAAATTAAAAAAATTATTTCATTAATTTTGCAAATGGACCCCAAAACCAATGCTCATCAGCTTTTAACAACTTGTCTAATGTTTTGTCGGCCTGTTTTGCAAATTTTTCTATTGCATTTAATCTATCTGTAAACTCTTTAGTATCAGTTTCATGTTCTGTTTCAGCTGCTTGTTTTATCTCACTTAATAGGTGTAGCATCGGATCCAGTTCTTTTTCTTTTCTTACTTTCATAATACGTTTTAAAATCAGCCACATGTCTTTTTCTCCAATAAAAAACTCTTTTCTCTCACCCAGTACATGTTCTTTGTACAGCATTCCCCAATCAATCAGCGTGCGTACGTTCATGTTTACATTGCCTCTTGATATTTGCAATGCATCCATGATGTCTTCGGTACAAAGAGCTTTGTTGGTAATTAAAAACAATCCATGAATTTGGGCCAGGGTTTTATTCATTCCCCATTGCGAGCCCAGACTCCCCCATGACATGATAAATTTTTGCTGACTTTGTGATAGTTTCATAATACAAATGTATAAATATATTTCTGAACTTTCAATAAATATTGAAAGTTTAACTTTTGTTAAGGAAATGATTCTGAAATTAAAGAAGTAAATTAGCTCCTTTAGGTTCTGTAATTCTTTTTGCATGCCCTTTTTATTTAAGATAGTTAATGCGCTGATTGACTTTTTCTTATGTGAAAACCTGGTTGAAACTTGAATTAAGTTTCTGGTTTAATCAATAGCAAATTTCAGGTAATATTTCCGAACCGAGAAGAAATACACATTAATGTTGTTATTTTGGCATAGCTATAACTAAATTAGGTTCTGCTGAAAAAGTCAGAAGTACATTAGATACAACTTAGCGAAGCGATATCTTCGACAAAAGGGAGAAAAATTAGCAAAGCGAAGTCGTATATTAATACTTCGAGCTGAAGCTAATGAAGTAGATGATGTGCTTCTGGCTAGTCAAAGTTTCTGACGAGATTTTATTAGGCCATAAAATGTAAGTGCAAAGAAAAATAAGATGTTTTACCAAAAACCTTGCACTTTAAATTCTAAAAAATCATGTAAGGCACTAGATATTAAAAGTATAAGCGTTTTTCAGCAAACCCTAATTATTCCAGATCCGTGCTACTACCACAAACACGAAACAACCAAAATCTTTGATTTGTTTTATGAACTAACCACTGCCGAAGGATATCATCCAAGTCCAACAAAATTAAACTTCATAATTACCATAGTTATTGGCATGCTTTTAGGATTGATTATTGGAAAAATATTTACACAAAAGCCTCAAAAAAAACAGCATCATTGAACTGAATATTAAACAATTGCGCAAACCATCGCATGTCTCTCTTCAACCTACAAATACCTAAAATCCTTAAACATAGCGGCCTGCCCTATCCTGGTGTTTTCTTCGTCAAGAACGTTCCATAACAACACATCCTTAATTTCAAACCTTTTCCCTGATTTTGAAATTCTTATTCCTGAATAATTATTGGCGTAGCCATTTTTTCTTACCTCATAGAGAAATTTCTCCCTTTGCTCTCGCTCATCTTGTTCGGCAGAGTATTTTGAAGGCAGGCTGGTGAATTCGTCCCAGTTCATTTCAAAAAGTTGAAGCGCCGCTCTATTGCCATAAATAAATACAGGATCGTCACTTGCATTGTGCGAAAGCAATACGTAATCAGCGTTAAAAGCCTCTACAGACTGATTTTCAACACTATCTGAAAAATCTACAATTTCAATTCCTGCAAGTTTTTTTAAACTGATTGTTACCCGATAAACATATTCTTTTAAATAATCATTCGCTGAACAAGTGTACTTTTCCATAAAACGCTAAGGTTGCTTAACTATATAATTTCCAACGAAAATAGTATATTTGCTAAAATCAAACGGAAAAAATTAACACAAAAAACCAAACACTAAATAATTTTCCTCCAATGAAACCCTCGTGGAGAGATCTAATATTTAAAGTTAGCTCCTCCATAGAAGTTCATAGTTAATTATCAAACGCATAACTATAATAATGAAATCAAATCTACTTATACTTTTTACTGTTTGCATAATCCTGTCTTGCTCAAACGATACATCGGAACAAACCACTAATTTAAAAAAAACACCAAAAGAGATCGCATCATTAATAACAGATGAGCTTTTGTCAAGGCAGGAATTTATGCTTTACAATACTCCTGATGTAAAAGCGTTGCACTATGCTGAAATTTGCACAGCCTACGGAGCCCTTAAACTTGCCGGCAAATTTAATGACCAGCAAACCATGGAAAAGCTCATTGTTCGTTATGACAGTGCAACACCAAAATACATTACAAACACCGAAAACCATGTAGATGCCAATGTTCATGGTATACTTTCACTTGAAATATACCTTCAAACCAAAAAGCCAGAATATTTAGAGCTGGGAATAGCTTTTGCCGATGGACAATGGAAGGACACGCTTCCTGATGGCCTTACCTCGCAAACCAGGTACTGGATAGATGATATCTATATGATTGGCTGTCTTCAGATACAAGCTTTTAGAGCGACCAATGATACAATCTACCTTGATAGGGCAACAAAAGAAATTGATTCGTACACTAAAAAACTACAACAACCAAATGGTTTATTCTTCCATGGAGCTGATGCCCCATTTTTCTGGGGAAGAGGTAATGGCTGGGTTGCTGCTGGTTTTGCTGAATTAATTGCAGTTCTGCCAGAAAGCAACCAATATTACCCTTCTATCTTAAATGCTTACAAAAAAATGATGAAAACCCTGCTAGAAAATCAGGATCAGGATGGAATGTGGCACCAGGTAATTGATAAACCAGAATCGTTTAAAGAAACCTCATCAACAGCCATGTTTGGTTTTGCAATGACAGTGGGAGTTAAAAAAGGCATCCTGCCCAAAAAACCATATACAACAGCCTACACAAAAGCCTGGAATGCACTTACAAGCTACTTAAATGAAGATGGAAAAATAAGGGAAGTCTGTGTTGGAACCGGACAAAGTAAAGACATTAACTATTATTTTGACCGCCCCAGAACAGTAGGTGATTTTCATGGCCAAGCCCCAATGTTATGGTTTGCAGATGCGTTGTTGATGGAATAGTCCCAACTCATTAAAGACGTATACATATAAATATCAAGCATTTAGCAAAACACAGATTGTATACTAAAGCTTTAATAATAAAGGCGCTGGTTTAGGATTGCGTTGCAAAATTGAATAAAAAAATATGATAATAGAATGTTAGTATAGGTTTAATGCAAAGCGACCGGCCTCATAAAAAATTGCTTACAGCTTGCAATCAAACCTTAGCAAGACCGGGAAGCTTCGAACTTGTTTCGAAGATCACCTGGCCGCCCTTAGGTTTGATAAAAGATGGGAGCAATTTTTTAGGGAGCCTTGATTAATTGCTCTTGGTTTGCCATTTATTCTATTCACCTTTGTTTTACCAAAATTATAAATAAAATTGAATGGAAAAATTTGTAGACTTAATTTTTGCCAGGGATATTGAAAAAATTGAAAAACTGGTTAAAGAGGGAACATTAGATGTAAATGAATATGTCAGTCTCAATAGAAGCGCATTATCACTGGCAGCAGCATGTGGCTTTACAGATGTAATGGAGTGCCTTATAAACCTGGGTGCCGATATCAATCTGAATGACGAAGGTAATTTAGGTTACACCCCCATTGAGCACGCAGCCCGCGAAAACAAAATTGAAGCCCTTAAATTGTTAATTGAAAAAGGCGTAGAAATTGACAAAGGAAACACAATTGATTCAAATGCATTGATTGGCGCCTGCATTGCTGCAAATAATGAGGTACTTGAAACTTTAGTAAAAAACGGGGCTAATATTAACCATGTTGATAATATCGGACAATCGGCCTTGCACTATATTTGTCTATATGCCAAACAATGGGGCAGCGGAACCATTACCCAAACCATTAATGGAGTTACTACTGAGCTCGAAAATCCAAGGTTTAAAGAACATACCAAAATATTTAACACTTTATTAGAAAATGGTGCGGATGTTAACCTGTTAGCAAATTATGGTTACGTTCCACTTCACTTAGCTGCCGAAACTGATACACCAAGTTTTATTGAACCATTGATAAAAAAAGGAGCCAATGTCAACTTTAAAAACTCAAAAGGATTTTCGCCACTTCATGCAGCATGCGACAGGGGATATATTGAACCTGCCAGCCTGTTAATTGACCATGGAGCTGATATAAATATAGTTGACAATGAGGGCTTTACACCAATTCTTGGTGCCACGCTTTCGCAAAACGTTGATTTGGTAAAATTGCTACTTGAAAAAGGTGCCCCAAAAGATATAAAAGCTAAAATAAATTACGAACAGGTAGCTGAAGGAGACGATGCACTAGCCCTGGCAAAAAAGTTGAATAATGAGCAGCTAATTGAGCTTTTAAAATAGGCTTTTTAACAAATAAACTTTTTTTAGAGTATATTCGAAGAACCTTTTTAATTCAAACCTTCTTCAAATAGAAATAAGATGATAAATAAAAGCATTGCACTGACCATAGCTATACTATTTAACAGTTTTATTTACGGACAAAGAATTGGATTTGATATTATTGATGATTCAAAAGTTTCTTTGTGGATGCCAACTACTGAAACAGAATACCAGCATGCTTATTCCTTTGGTGCTTCGGAAATGGAGTCGACGCTAATAATCCTATTTTCAGAAGGTAGATATTATGCCCAGATTCGAAAATACAAAATGGATAAAAGTACAAACTGGGAGTGGGCTCCCTATTTTGTAAATCTAAAAAATGTAAGTATTCAAGGAAATAGGTTCTATTCAGATAAAACCAATGGCGAATTTGTAATATATCAACCTAAAAAACAAGAAGTTAAAGGATTAAAAGTATTCAAATCGTGGAGTGGCTGGGAAGAAGGAATTTATGAAATTGGAGTGGTAAATGATTCTCCGGTATCAGCCTATTTTGACGGTAAATTTACTCAGGCATCTTTAAGAAAATTACAACCTGAAGAATTAAAAGGAATGTCGAAATTTGATTTAAAAGTGATGAGAAATGAAATTTTTGCCCGCTACAGTTACAAATTTAAGCCTGGCGGCAAAATGGATAGCTATTTTAAGGAATATAACTGGTATTCAGGCTGGTACAATAATGTGGATGAGTTTTTAACCAGTCTGGAAATTGAAAATATTAAGCTGATAAAACAGTTTGAGAAAAAGTAAAAGTTGAACACAAAATTAAAAACCGGATAAACAAAATTTAATATCTATGATTGGAGTAACAGCATTCTTTCTATTTTTTATAGCACTAGTGTTAAGTCAAATTTGATATTTCTGGTAATTAGGGGCTGTATCAATAGCTTCGCATTCATCTAATATGATGATTTATCAAATCTGGGACCGATTAACGGGCCAGAAGAAGAGCGCATATTTCTTGATAGCAATGAGGAAGCAAGTGTGCAACTAATGACTGATGCAGGCGAACAGGAATGGCTCTATTACATGGGCGGATTTCGGCCCAATAACAACTGGGGATCTGTAGGCGGGCTTTTTATATTGAACGTAGATGAAGAAATTATCAAAGAAGCTATCCTGCAAATCATAGAACGTTATTCTAAAAAAGATTAAAAAAAGCTTCTATGAAAGGATCTAATTCAATAGGATTACTGTTTTTAATAGGGCTTTTTTGTGGCTGTTCTCATTACATTACCAACACTGCTGGATACATCCGACCACCACAAAACTATAAGTTTAGCTACGCCAAAAAGGCAAAAAAATTAACAACCAGTACAATCATTGATACAACAGCAATCTATTATCTTTACAATAGCAACTTTTACCGAAATTCCAATAAGTACAAAAACACCAATAACTACATTAGATTTTACGCTACTGGCCAATTTAAACTTCAGGGAGTAAAAATTCACCCAAAACTTGAAGATATTAATAATACGAATGTAGGTTTAATTGGTTATTACAAGCTAAAAGGAAATGTTATAAAAATGCAAATTTATTCGGATATTGATGGTGGTTCAATACAGCTTAAATTTGGCCTTATCGAAGAAAACGGCAACCTGGTTATTTTAAACGAAAATCCAAAAACTTATTTTCAAATAGGATATTCAGAGAAAGGGATTAAAAGAAAGATTAAAAATTCGTATTTTAACCCCAAATATTATCAGAAAATTTACTTTGAAAATATGACTTATGATAAGCCAGATTGGTGATAAAAACTAAAAATAATAAAATGAAAATAATTTTTATAACTATTTCAATACTAGCAAGTTTCATGGAGTGCAATTCAAAAAATGACCAACAACAAAACAACTGTTTTTCGGAAGAAAATTTTCAAAAAGTTTATGAATATATTAATGAACAGATTAACAAAGCTGAAACTGAATTTATATCCTTTAGTGGATATGATATTTACTTAGATTTTGAAAAGACCAGGATTTTAGTAAAAGAAAAAGACAAAAATTACACATTATCAATAATTGAAAAGACTGATATTTATTCCCTCAACAAGAGTGCAAAGGGAAACGAAAGAATGGTAAAAACAGCCCACAAGTTGTTTTGTGAACTACTGGCTAATGCACTAAAATAAAAAAGCCATTAGACATTAGTGTCACTTGGCTAATTTAGCAGAAATATCAAATTTGACTTAAAACTAGTCATTTCTATAATCCAACTAATGACCAATTACCCAACGACCAATATCTAAGTGAGATGGAAAAAATCATACTAAAAGGCATCACCCACCACAACCTGAAAAATATTGATGTAGAAATCCCGCATGATCAATTTACCGTTATTTCAGGGGTTTCCGGTTCAGGCAAATCCACTTTGGCCGAAGATGTAATTTATAAAGATGCCGAACGACGATACCTTGAAACTTATTCGATACATGCACGACAATTATTAAACAAACTCAGGAGACCTGAAGCTGAACACATTAGCGGTCTGAGGCCAGCTATTCTGCTGCAACAAAAAAACTATGTCAACTCGCCCCGTTCAACAGTTGGAACGCTTACCGAAATCCATGATTTATTACGTTTATTTTTTGCCAGACTGGGTCAATCAACTAATAATCAACTCAATATAAAAAGAAGCTTGTTTTCTTTCAATACTCCTGAAGGGGCATGCCCAAACTGCAAGGGGCTTGGCTTAAGCGATAAAATCGACCCGGATTTATTGATTTCAGACCCGGAAAAATCGTTACGCGAAGGTGTTTTAGTCATTACTACTCCTACAGGTTACATTATTTATTCGCAAGTAACAATGGATGTAATGGCACAGGTTTGTGAATCGGAAGGATTCTCAGCGGACACCGCCTGGAAGGATTTAACTGAATATCAGAAGAATGTGGTATGGTATGGCAGCCAGAAAATAAAAATTCCCTTTGGGAAACACACCCTTGAATCTCGCATGAAATGGAAAGGCATAACTGCCAAACCGCGCGAAGAGGGCTACTACAAAGGCATCATCCCTGTAATGGAGGAAATCCTGAAACGAGACAGAAATCCGAACATCCTCCGTTTTGTAAAAACGGTGAAATGTGAAGCATGTAGTGGGACTCGTTTTAATGAAAATGCTTTGAGTGTTAAGCACAACGGAAAAAACATTGCTGATTTACTTTCCCAAAGCATCAAGGAACTAAAAAGCTATTTTCAAAACCTTAAATTCAGTCAGAAAGAAAAGGAAACAGGTGAGCAAATCAGAAAAGAATTAATAAAAAAAGCTGAAGTACTTGAAGAACTGGGTGTTGGTTATTTAACCCTAGACAGAAGCGCTGACACACTCTCGGGTGGCGAAGCTGCACGAATTCGACTGAGTGGTCAAATCAATTCAAAACTCAGAGGCGTGTTGTATGTTTTTGATGAACCAGCTGCCGGACTGCACGCAGCAGACATGGAAAAGCTGATGAATAAAATCACAGGATTATGCGAGTTAGGAAATACGGTTATAGCCGTTGATCACAATGAACAAATTATTCGAAAAGCTGACTACATTGTTGAATTAGGCCCTGCCGCAGGGGTAAATGGTGGAGAGCTGATTTACCAGGGAATTCAACCAAATTGGAACGATTTAGCACAAAAGAGCAAAGAATCCAAAACTGTCACCTATTTATCTGGACAACAACAACTTGAAATAGTCAAGCACCAAGGTTGTAGGGAAAATATTAATATTTTTGGGGCAAAATCAAGAAACCTTAAAAACCTGAATATTTCATTCCCATTAAATCAATTGGTTGTTGTAACAGGCGTTTCAGGAGCAGGAAAATCAAGTTTATTAAAATATACCTTAGCAAATTACCTTCGAAAAAAGCTGAATGGGATCAATATCGAACATGGAAAATTTGAAAAAATTGAAGGAATTGAAAACATTGATAAAATCATTGAGGTAGATCAAGCTCCCATTGGAAAAACGCCCCGAAGCAATCCAGCCACCTACACCAAATTATTCGATCTTATTCGCGATTTTTATGCAAAACTGGATGAAGCAAAAAAAACTGGCCTGACAAAATCAAACTTTTCCTTCAATACCAAAGGAGGAAGGTGCGAGAATTGCCAGGGAGCTGGCTATTTACAGACTGGCATGCACTTTTTAGGCAATGTGGATATTGTTTGCCCTGAATGCAATGGGAAACGATTTCAGGGAAAAGTGCTAAAAGTTAAATACAAAGAAAAAAATGTATTTGACATACTGGAATTATCTATTAATCAAGCACATGAATTCTTTATTGATAGCCCAAAAATTGAAAAACCACTGAAAGTATTGGTCGATTTGGGTTTAGGCTATTTGAAACTTGGCCAGCGCTCAAGTACTTTATCAGGTGGCGAGGCCCAGCGGGTGAAACTGGCCGCTGAATTAAGCAAAACTTCTACTGGTAAAACTTTGTATATTTTAGATGAGCCTTCACGTGGTTTGCACTTGCATGATATCAATGTTCTACTGAAATCTTTCTACAAATTGCTGGATAATGGTAATTCGGTGATGCTAATTGAACACAACCTGAGATTGGTCCAGGCAGCTGATTATGTTATCGATTTAGGGCCGGAAAGTGGTGAAGAAGGCGGAGAAATTGTATTTGAAGGGAAGCCGAAGGAATTGATAGAGTGTAAAGAGTCGAGAACCGGGCAGGCATTAAAAAAGCTTCTTGGTTCACAAAAGGATTCCTTCGTCCTTTGCCCTATGAATGACGAAAAGGAAGAAGCGAATAACAACGTCATTGCGAGGAGCTACAACGAAACAATTTCTAACATAACAATGAAAGGCGTTTCCAGCAATAACCTCAAAAACATTAATCTTGAACTACCTGTAAATCAACTAATTGTCTTCACCGGAGTTTCTGGAAGCGGAAAATCTTCACTCCTGTTCGACACCCTTTATGCCGAAGGGCAAAAACGTTTTAACGAAAACTTTTCGCCTTATATCCGAACCATGCTAGGGCAGCAGAAAAAGGCTGATTTTGAACAGATTTCTGGCCTAAGCCCGGTGATAGCCATTAAACAAAAGCGATTAAAGCCCAATGCCCGCTCTACAGTAGGCACCTTAACCGAAATTTATGATTATTACCGACTTTTGTATTCCCGAATTGGTCAGTTAAGGTACCCCCAAATGGCTGATTCTTTAACTGCATCTCATTTTTCCTTTAACCAAAGCCAGGGGTTCTGCAAGCATTGCGAAGGTTTGGGTTTTCAATACATTCCTGATGCAGAAAAAGTGGTTACTGATGTTAAAAAATCACTGATTGATGGCGCACTTAATGGAACAAAAACAGGGAAGTTTTATGGTGATTTAAATGGTCAGTATGTAGCTGCTTTACAAACAGTTGGCAAAGCAAAAGGCATTGATTTTTCAGTTGCGTGGAAAGAATTGAGCGAAAAAGCAAAAAAAATCGCTTTTGAAGGTTGTGGAGAGGAGCTTTTTGATGTAAAATGGTACTACAAACGAAAAAACAGGGAAGGCATCCACGAATTTCAAAGCAAATGGCCAGGGTTCTCAGGTCATATTTTAGAAGAATACCAGCGAAAACAAGCGGACAAAAGAGGTGAAGAATTATTGCCTTTAATGAAAAAACAAGCATGCACTCATTGCAAAGGTAAAAGGCTGAATGACAAATCATTATCAATAGAAATTTCGACTAAAAATATCAGTGAACTTACTGCTTTAACCATCGATGAAAGCATCCTGTTTTTTAAACAAAATGGAAATGCCTTAAACCAGGCTGAAAAAACCATATTTGAACCCATTGCAATAGAAGTAATTCGTCGGCTGGAACTAATTCACCGGAATGGCCTCTCCTACCTTAGTCTCGACCGGCTTACCGGAACACTTTCAGGAGGCGAAGCACAACGATTGCGTTTAGCAGGTATGTTAGGTTCCGAGTTGAGTGGAATAACCTATATTCTTGATGAGCCAACAGCCGGTCTCCACCCTTCAGACACCAAGGGATTGATTGAGATTTTAAAACAAATCAGAAATTTAGGAAATACGGTTATCATTGCCGAACATGATGAAGAAATTATTAGGGCAGCTGATTATTTGGTGGATTTGGGGCCTGGAGCTGGTGAAAATGGAGGGGAAATTGTTGCAAAAGGAAATTACGCGCAATTACTTCAATCAATAGACTCACTAACAGCTAGTTATCTAAGCAAAAAAGAAGCTCAGGTTTACAGAAAACAAAAAGAGTTTAATAACAAAGCCTTTGAAATTAAGAGAGCTTCCGCTAACAACCTGAAAAATATAGATGCTGATTTTTACGCTTCCTGCATCAATGTTATAACAGGTGTTTCAGGGAGTGGTAAATCAAGTTTACTTTTTGATGTGGTGCAGCAATCGCTAAAACAAAACAAGCCCATGAATTGCTCATCTTTCAATGTCTTGGAACAATTTGAAAACATTGTATTTGTTGATCAGGAAGAAGCAAGCACCTCAAGTCTTTCAAGTATTGCCACATTCACAGGTATTTTTGATTACATCAGAGACGAATTTGCCAAAGAAGCGAAAAAAACAAACGCTAAAATCAACAAAAACTACTTTTCATACAACACCAAAGGCGGGCGCTGCGAAATCTGTAAAGGGCAAGGTTTTACCAAAACAGCCCTCGACTTTTTACCGGATGTATTTTCAGTTTGCACAGACTGCAATGGAAAAAGATACACAAGCGAAGCTTTAAAATACACCTTAAACGGAAAATCCATTGCTGATGTGCTGGAATTATCCGTTCAGGAAGCAGCAGACTTTTTCACCCACTATCCTAAAATAAAAAACAGACTAGAAGTACTGATAAAAACAAATTTGCCCTACCTGAAAATTAGTCAGCGACTGAATACTTTGTCGGGAGGTGAGTTACAGCGTTTAAAACTGGCTGTAGAGTTTATGAAGCCCTCAAAAGGCAAAAGCTTGTACCTGTTGGATGAACCTACCACCGGACTGCATTTTGAAGACATTAAACAGTTGATTCTGTTGTTTGACAAACTCACACAAAGTGGTCATACACTGGTAATTACAGAGCACAATCCAACCTTAATTTCAAATGCTGATTACATTGTTGATTTAGGAGTTGGTGGTGGAGATAAAGGTGGGGAAATTGTTGTATCTGGGAATGTTAAGGCAATTAAGGAAAACAATATTTCTAAAACTGGCAGGTATTTGAAATTGGTGTTTTAGAAATTAGAACTTTGAGAAACCCAAGGTGTAATTTCTCCAACTGCAGCTATGGCATCAAAGGATTGAATCATGCCCACCGTCCGACCCAGATACGCCCAGGCAATGGTAAACCAGGCTATCGATACCATAAGGAAAATCAGTTTTTTGTTTTCGTTTCTTTTATTCAGCGCCATAAAAAATAGTACAATAATAAGTATCAACAAAAAAGTAGTTACACGAGAAACCATATCAAACATTGAAGCAAAGCTTCCGCAAAACGAATTTATTCGCACCCATCGTTCCTACATTGTTTCAATCGATAAAATAGCCTCTTTCACCAACGAAACCATTGAAATGGAAAACAAAAAAGAAATACCCATCAGCCGAAGTTATAAAGACGAAGTGTTACAAAAATTAGAAAACAAAAACTCTTTTTAAAAATAGGATTATAGCTTTTTCTTTGTGATCTTTAGGGACTCAGTGATTTCGTGACCCTTTTTTCTTGCCACTAAGACAGCAAAGCAGAAAGAGATGCTAAAAAATGTAAAAACAAATATAATGAGAGCAATAATTACTTTTTTCTTTATTCTAACATACTTTTCAAATGCTTTTAGCCAGGATGAATTTCCCGAATCATGGTTAGGAACTTACCGGGGAAACATGCACATTTTAAGGGCAAACTCAGACAAAACGGATACCGTTGATGTAACTTTTGAGTTTTTAGCGACCAAACACCCTCTAAAATGGACCTACAGAATGACCTACAAAAGCCCAAAGTATGGAGATATGGTAAAAGATTATGAACTGATAAAACCCGATAGCCTGGCAAAAGATAGCTATTTACTTGATGAAAAAGACGGTATTTTCATTGAAGTGGTAGTAATGGGCAATACCCTCTACAGCGCTTTTTCAGTTGCAGAAAGCCGACTGGTGAGCATTTTACGAAAAGAAGGCAACGAACTTTTTATGGAAATTTTCACCAGCAAAGACAAAAACCCACTAATTTCAAAAAACAAAGCAGAAAACCCCGACGAAGTATTTGAAGTAAAAAGTTTTGCGCCTTTTACAACGCAGTTTGTGAAGTTTAGAAAGGTGAAATAGGTATTCAAGTGAAGTTCTTTTTATACATTTGTTATGCCTTATAAAAAAGCACTTTGTAAAATTAACTAATGACGAATATTTTTTATATACTTTTTATTGGATCTTTCTTAATTGTAATATTAAAGGCCCTTAAAGTTATTAAATCGCAGTTGTTTTATATTGTTCCTAGTTTATTTATGATTTTGTTAATTTATACAATTTCTTCAACTGAAAGTGAGAAGAACAGTAAGCGTAACGAAATAAGTACCTTTATTGAAAAGAATGGAAACAACTTAAAATTGAAATTAAATGGCGTTGATATTGAAGATCCAACAAAATTCATTTTAGGCATTAAATCAATTTTTAACATGGGAAAACATCATTCTCATATGATAAATGAGATTGAGACAATTATAGGAACAACTACTGACAGTTTGAAAATTACTTTTTATATAGGACAAGATTCATACAATAAAGAGGAATTTTGGGTCAAGCTCGAGAAAAATGATTTTAGAACAATTGGCGGATTTAAGTCAGTCGAATTATCAAAGTATTTAAACAAAAATGAGGAAATATTTCAAGAAAGTCGAACTTCAAACTAATTTTCAACTTTATGATTTTTGTAGAAAAAAATTGGTTGACTTAATAATTGTATTCATATAATGATTTGAAAAATAATTGCTTAAAGCCGTGATTTGAAAAATAAAAGGTATAACACATAGCTATATGTTTTCAAAATATTAGTTATATAATTTCATGTTTTAAAAGACAAAAATAATTAACATAGCAATAAATAAATTAATAAAATAAAACATTTTATTTTTTAATCACCCCTTGCTCTAATATCATAAATTTAGAGCTTTAATAAACTAAATAGATGAAATACATCCCTTCCAACGAATTAGTCAACATTCTTTTAATAAATGGGTTTATAGAAACTTCATATAAAATATATCCTGAAAGGTGGGAATTCACTAAAAACAAAAAGAAATATGACGTTGATTATATGAAACGTTCATTAAAAAAAAGGAATATTGTTATAAAGCTTATTCAAAGAGAAATTTATATTTTCTATAATGGAAGTCAAATCGATTGTATAAATGAACTTTCAGAAAAACAAATGGAATCGATAATCTATTTTTCAAATTTACAAACAAAAGAAAGATTGTATTTTAACAAAAGAAAAATTAAACCTCAAAATATTTATCAATTTTTAATTAGCGAAAAAAATGCTTTTAAGTTTTTAAATAAAAGACAAGGAGAAAAAATAGACCAACTCTTGACTAGTTTCAATAAATCAGAATACAAGATTGAATAAATTATTATATGCAATACCACCTATATTGCATTAGAAATCAACGATATTGAAAATATCAACACTTTTCAAAAGACCAATAACTTCTAGTACTAAAAAATAACATAATTTGTTTCATCTGCTCAATTCGCGGACAAACTACTAAACAATGGAAAAAGAAAACTACTCCTCAAAACTATTCGATAATGCAGTTAATGAATTTGCAAAGCTCCCTGGCATTGGCAAGCACACAGCTACACGCCTGGTGCTTCATTTGCTAAAACTAGAACAGGAAAACCTGGAGTTTTTTGGCGAAACCATCATCAAACTGGCCAAAGAAATAAAGCACTGCAATAGTTGCCACAATATATCCGATACCGAAACCTGCTCTATTTGTGCCGATAAATCGCGCGATAATTCAACCATTTGTGTGGTAGAAAACATAAAAGACGTAATTGCCATTGAAAACACCCAGCAATTCAGGGGCAAGTACCATGTTTTAGGCGGCATTTTATCGCCTATGGATGGCATTGGTCCTGCCGATTTAAACATTCAAAGCCTTGAACTAAGAATAAAAAATGAAGGCACCCAAGAACTTATCCTGGCCCTTAGCCCAACCATGGAAGGCGATACCACCAACTTTTATTTATTCAAAAAATTCAGCCAGTTAGGAGTAAAATTAACCACACTTGCTCGCGGAGTTTCTTTTGGCGATGAGCTGGAATATGCCGATGAAATTACCCTTGGCCGATCAATTATTAACAGGCAGCCGTTTGATGGGGGGACGATTTAGTCATTGAGTCATTAGAAATTGGTCATTAGTTGCTTCACCAATGACTTAATGACCAATGTCAAATGATCAGTCACCTTTATATTAAATTCCAAATCCTCTATAAACTAATCAGTTTTAAGAATAGCAATGCGCTATTCACCACAAAATAAGACCATTTTACCGATTATTACTGAATTTTAGCGAAAATCGATAGCGCTTTTGGTGCTTTTGCATTATCTTTATCATAAAAAAATTTGAATATGGAAAAAATAGAAGATTTATTTAAAAAATTTGTTTATACAGGTGTTGGACTAGCTTCAATGGCTGGCGAAAAACTTAAAAAAGCTGTTGACGAACTGATAAAAGATGAAAAGATCTCGACCAAAGAAGGTGAAAAAATTGTCAAAGACTTTATTAAAAGTACAGAATCGAAATCAAAAGAATGGGAAGATGATTTAAAGAATGCTGTAAACAAAGTGGTTGACAAATTTAACTTTGCAAAAAAAGAAGACCTGAAAAAAATTGAAAAAAAGATTGCAGATCTTGAAGCAAAAGTAAAAAAAGGAACTACTAAAACAACAGCAAAACGAACGACAAAAACAACTGCAAAAAAAGGTAAAAAAGACAGCGGTAAGTAAAATTTTTCTTTGTTTGCAAAGCCAGGATAAACTAAAACTGATGGGTTCACTCATCAGTTTTTTTTGATAAAAAAAACCTCATTACCACACTGACAAATCATCAAAGCGCTGTTTTACAAACAATTAACCAACAGTACAAAGTTTCGCCCCATAAATTATCTTTTTTTCTTTATATTTGATATTTAGTTATATAAATAAACCCATCTTTATTTATAAAACTTAGCTTCAATAACTTTAAACCTGGCCTGTATTTCTATAAAGAGCAGGCAATTAACTACTAAACAATTATGGAAATACGACGAACTTTTGATATTGTGGCACGGATGCACGAAAAATTTAATCGTGATGATGCCCTTTTGGTCAAACGAAATGGTAAGTGGGACAAATTCAGTACCAACGAATACAAAGAACATGTTGACAATTTTAGCTACGGTTTGCTTGAACTTGGCTTTAAAAAAGGCGATAAAATAGCCACTGTGTCGAACAATCGCCCGGAGTGGAACATGGTTGACATGGGCCTTGGCCAGGTTGGAGGAGTGCATGTGCCAATATACCCCAACATAAGCGACGAGGAATACAAACATATTTTCAGTCACTCAGGGGCTAAATACCTCATTCTGTCGTCAAAAGAACTTTACGACAAAATACAACCAGTTGCAGCGCAGATTAAAAGCATTGAAAAGATTTACACTTTTGACCAACTTTCAGGAATACCAAACTGGATTGAAATTGCCAATCTGGGCAAAGAAAATAAAGAAAGGTACATAGAGGAGCTTGAAAAAATTAAAGAGAGCATTGACCCAAATGACTTGTTTTCAATCATCTATACATCAGGTACTACAGGGCTTTCAAAGGGTGTAATGATAAGTCATAATAACTTTATCAGTAACATTATTGCCTCATTGCCTGCCCTGCCGCTTAAATCGAGCGATAAGGTTTTGAGCTTTTTACCACTTTGCCATGTTTTTGAACGAATGGTAAATTATTTGTTCCAGTACAGTGGGCATCCTATTTATTATGCCGAAAGCATTGACACCATTGGAGAAAACATCAAAGAAGTTCAGCCACATGGCTTTGCAGCTGTTCCAAGAGTAATTGAAAAGCTTTATGATAAAATTATCATGAAGGGCAAAGAACTCAAAGGAATAAAACGCAGCCTTTTCTTTTGGGCCGTCAACCTGGGACTTATGTACGAACTAAACAATGCCAATGGATGGTGGTACAACAAAAAACTAAAACTAGCTAACAAGCTGATTTTCAGCAAATGGAGAGAAGCCCTTGGAGGCAATGTTAAATTAATTGTATCGGGTGGAGCCGCACTTCAACCACGTTTAGCAAGAATTTTCTGCGCAGCAAACCTTCCAATTCAGGAAGGATATGGCTTAACAGAAACCTCTCCTGTAATTGCTGTTAATTTGCCTAAATATCCCGACATAAAATTTGGAACAGTAGGTCCTGTTTTAAAAAATGTGGAGGTGAAAATTGCCGAAGATGGTGAAATATTAATGAAAGGACCAAGCCTTATGCTGGGTTATTATAAAGATCCGGAAAAGACAAAGGAAGTCATTGATGAAGAAGGCTGGTTTCATACTGGTGATATTGGTGTTTTGCACGAAAGAAATATCCTGCAAATTACCGACAGGAAAAAAGAGATGTTTAAGCTTTCAACTGGAAAGTACCTTGCCCCACAAGTGGTTGAAAATAAGTTTAAAGAGTCGCCATTTATTGAACAAATTATGGTGGTTGGCGAAGGTGAAAAATATGCCGGGGCAATTATTTGTCCTTCGTTTGAATATTTGCACGACTGGTGTTCTATCCATAGTATCAAATACAGGGACAATAAAGATTTGATACAAATACCACAAGTAGTTGAAAGAATTCAGCGCGAAGTAGATTTATATAATCAACATCTTGGTCGCCACGAACAATTAAAAAAATTTGAGCTGACCTGCCAGGAATGGCTTCCTGAAACAGGAGAACTATCCCCTACCCTAAAAGTGAAAAGAAGGTTTTTAAAAAATAAATACAAGGTTAAATTAGAAAAATTATACAGAGATACAGAAGATGAAGGCCATGTGGGACAACCTTCAAATGCATAGTATATTAATATTAACTTACCAGGTTTTAAAAACCTGGTAAGTTTAAATTTGTTATGACAAAACAATTTTCTGATAACTTTATCAAATGAAAACGATGTTAAGAAGCATAAGAGCGTTTTAATGATTGCCAAATTACAGCTAAACCAGCCTTAAAATCCATTCTTTTTTACCAACAACCTACTTTTCTTTATCAACAATAGAAAATACAAGCCGGAATTTTGCTAATTTTGCAACTTGTTAAGCAATATTTATTTTTTGTACAATGAGTATTACATTATTCATCATAATATTTACAGTTTTAGTTACAATCACTGCCTGGAGAAACCGGGAGGTTTTTGACAAGCTAAAACTAAATCCATACATGATTATCCACAGGAAGGAATATTTCAGGATAGTTGGTCACGCAGTTTTACATATTGACTGGACTCATCTGATATTCAACATGGTAACACTTTACTTTTTTGGAGAATTTGTAGAGCAAGCGATGCAGGTAATTTTTGATTATGGGAAATTATTATTTATTTTAATGTATATTTTGGCTGCAATAGTTTCTTCGTTGCCTTCCATTGCAAAACATAAAAACGATCATTGGTACAATTCGGTTGGAGCTTCAGGGGCAGTATCTGCTATACTTTTTACAAGCATTTTATTAAACCCACAGAATAAGTTAATCGTATTCCCAATTCCTATTCCACTGCCAGGTTATCTGCTTGGGTTGGGATATTTGGTTTTTTCTCATTACATGAGTAAAAAAAAATCGGACAACATTAACCATGATGCTCACATAACCGGAGCAATTTTTGGTTTTCTGTTCCCATTGATTTTAAAGCCACAACTGTTTTACCTTTTCATTAACAATCTAACAGGATAAATTAAAGTGAAGGAAAAAAACAAAACCATATTTCTAGATCGCGACGGGGTTATCAACGATAATTCAGTAGCTTATTACGTATATAAACCTAAAGATTTTATCATCAACCCTGGCGTAATTGAAAGCTTAAAACTTTTTCAAAAAAAAGGGTATCAACTCATTGTAATAACCAACCAGGGAGGCATTGCAAAAAAACAGTACAAAAACTTGGACATCAACAACTTAAACAAGATTCTTGAATCGAAATTTTCAGAAGAGGGAATTGAATTAAAGGAAATTTTTTATTGCCCACATCATTCTGATATTTCCAGGTGTTTGTGCCGAAAACCTGGCTCCCTTTTGTTTGAAAAAGCCATTGCAAAATACAAGGTTGATGTGAATGCATCATTTATGATTGGAGATTCGGAAAGAGATATTGTGGCAGCTGAAAAGGTTGGCGTAAAAGGAATAAAGGTAAAAGCAAACGGTAATTTGTTTGAATCGATAAAAAACACAGCATATTCGTATTTGCTGGATCAATAAATAAAAAGAAAGATGAGTAGTGCAGGATACATTAGTTACAACGGAAAAATTATACATAAAGATGAACTCAAACTTGGACTAAACAATCGTTCATTTCAATATGGCGATGGCCTGTTTGAAACCATGTATGCCTCAGGCAATAAAATACAATTCTTTTACGATCACATGGATCGCCTCATCCGAAACATGAAGGTTTTAAAAATGGAAATCCCCGTAAGGTTTTCCATTGATACGATGGGGTTGCAAAACGAAATTTCAAAAATACTAAACAAAAACAAGTTGTTTAAAGGTGCAAGGATAAGGATGACTGTTTTCAGAGAAGCCGGAGGCCTTTACAGCCCTACCTCAAACGAAGTTGAATACATTATTGAAAGCAGCCCCTTAACTTCAACCATTTATGAATTGAACACAAAAGGACTGCTCATTGACATTTACGATGAACAATTAAAGCCTATTAACAACCTTGCTTCTTTAAAACTCACCAGTTCAATATTTTTTGTACTTGCCGGAATTTTCAAAAAAGAGAACAACCTGGACGAATGCCTGATAATAAACACCAAGGGCAACATTATAGAAGGAATCAGCTCTAATCTTTTTCTGGTAAAAGAAAACGTAGTCACAACCCCTTCATTACGAGAAGGTTGCCTACCTGGAATTATGAGACAAAAAGTGATAGAACTGGCCAGAAAACAAGGATTAATAGTGCAGGATGAACAAGTTATAAAGATACAGGACATAATGGCGGCAGATGAAATCTTTTTTACTAATGCAGTGCGAGGTATACAATGGGCTGTTGGTTTCAAACAGCGCAGGTATTATAACAAAGTGGCAAAAACTCTTTCGGATGCATTAAATCAACAACAATTTCCTGAAATAGTTGCTAAAAGTGCATGATATGGTCAATCTACAATCGTAAATCAATATCATACAAATAGGTTGGATGAGTGGACGATGGACGATTGAAAAATCTACCATTGAGAGAATGGACACAATCATAAATAACTCAATATTAGACCAATATCATACAAACAGGTTGGATAATTGACAATTGAAAAATTTACGATCGCGAGAATGGTCAATCGTAAACCACTCAATATTAGACCAATACAATACAAATAGATTTAATGATTGAAAGTTTAACGATTTGAAAATGAATTTAATAAATACTCACAAAGCTAAATTAGTATGACACCAAAAGACATAGAAGAACGATTAATTGACTATTCTGTGCTTATCATTGAAATTACAGAATCATTAGTAAAAACTAAAGCAGGAAATTATTATGCAGGTCAGATAATCAGATCTGGTAGCTCTCCAGCTCTGAATTATGGCGAGGCTCAAGATGCTGAGTCACGCAAAGACTTTATTCACAAAATAAAAATCATGCTTAAGGAATTAAGAGAAACTAATATTGCATTAAAAGTTATTGAAAGAGCCAATCTTTCTGAAAAACCAGATCTTGCCAGGAAAGTGATAGTTGAAACAAATGAATTAATCTCTATTTTTGTTAAAACTGTCTCAACAGCCAGAAGAAACAGTTAAAGAACGACGATAAAGGGATAGATTGACGATTAGAGAATTGGCAAATCGTAAATCGATAAATCATAAACAACTAAATATCAGCTGCTTAAACCAAACGCTAAAGGGTTGACGATGGAAATTAGGAGATTGACGATTGCAGGATTGGAAAAGCGTAAATCTGCAATCTTAAATCTGCAATCTTAAATAACTAAATATTAACTATTTAAATCAAAGATTAAAGGATTGATGATTGGAAAGTCGTAAATCTGCAATCGTAAATAACTAAATAACAGCTATTTAAATCAAAAATTAAAGGATTGACGATTGGAAATTGGGAGATTGACGATTGCAGGATTGGCAAATCGTAAATCTGCAATCGTAAATCAGTAAATCATAAACAGCTAAATATCAACTATTTAAATCAACAATTAAAGGATTAACGATTGAAAATTGGGAGATTGACGATTGAAGGATTGGCAAATCGTAAATCTGTAATCGTAAATAACTAAATAACAACTATTTAAATCAAATATTAAAGGATTAACGATAGGAAGTTGTGAGATTGACGATTGAGGAATTGAAGGATTGACATTTGAAATAAATCACAAAGACATGACAATCAAGTATTTACACAAAACAACATTTTTAATTCTGATTTGCATATTATTTTATGGATTAAAACCTTCAAAAGTATTTTCACAAGACAGTGATTTTAAGCGCAACACTATTTATGCTGGTTTTGCCAATGAAGGAGCCCTTTATTCAATCAATTATGATAGAATCTTTAGCCAAAATAAAAAATTTGCATGGAGCTATCGTATAGGATTTTCAATTTTGGAAGAAGCTGTAGTCATGCCAGTTGGCGTTTATTTGCTAACAGGAAAAGGCAACTCACATGCAGAATTTAGTTTTACTGTCATCCCCTATATTGATAAATACCAAAGCATGTTTAAAGAGGATGATCTCTCGGATAAATACATCTACCTGGTTCCGGGAGTCGGATACAGGTTTCAAAAACCAAATGGAGGGCTATTCTTTAAAGTTTTTGGTTCACCAACCGTTTTTTTAGACCCTCCATCAAGTAATTTTTGGAAAATGGATCCGAAATTAAGATTTATGGTTGGTGGAGGACTTGGCTTTAGTTTTTGAAAGCCACCTATTAGCCAGCAAACAATCCGCAAAATTCTAGGAAAAGCAATAAATATAGTCAGTCATTATATTTTAGCTTATAAGGTCATTTTCTTACATTTGTGCCTTTGTTTAATAAATAAAGCCATTCCTATTATGAACATAAGCGAAATTCTTCAGGCAATTGATAACAGCATTGGTGGTTCATCCTGGTTTGTATACTTACTATTAGGAACAGGTCTTTTTTATACCATCTACCTAAGATTTCCACAAGTAAGGTATTTCAAACATGCCATTAAAATTGTAAAAGGGAAATTTGACAAAAAAGGGGACAAAGGAGATACCTCTCATTTTCAAGCACTTGCAACTGCCTTATCGGGCACAGTAGGTACAGGAAATATTGCCGGAGTAGCTTTTGCTATTTATCTGGGAGGGCCTGCCGCCCTATTCTGGATGTTGGTAACAGCTATGCTGGGAATGACTACCAAATTTGTAGAAGTAACACTTTCGCACAAATACAGAGAAACAGCAGAGGATGGTTCTATTGCCGGAGGCCCTATGTATTACATGAAAAATGCTGATTTTAGGCTGTTTGGACAAAAACTTAACCTAAAATGGCTTGCGGTTATATTTGCAATTGCCACAGTATTTTCATCATTTGGTACTGGTAACCTTCCACAAATTAACAGTATTTCCAATTCAATGGAAGCTACTTTTGGAATTAAAACCTACATCACAGGAGCAGTTTTAGCCATCTTATTAGCCTTTGTTATTATTGGCGGAATTAAAAGAATAGCCAAAGTAACTGAAAAACTGGTTCCAGGCATGGCCATTTTATATTTTATTGGTGCCCTGGCTGTTATACTTTATAATTATGAAAACATCATCCCTTCGTTTATCTCAATTTTTAAGGATGTTTTCACAGGTACCTCAGCTGTTGGGGGTTTCCTGGGGGCAAGTTTTGCCTATGCATTCAATCGGGGAGTAAACCGAGGACTATTTTCTAATGAGGCAGGACAAGGTTCTGCTCCAATTGCCCACGCCGCAGCCAGAACACAGCAACCAGTTTCCGAAGGAATGGTGGCCATTTTAGAGCCTTTTATAGACACTATTATCATTTGTTCATTAACAGGTTTAGTACTTTTATCATCAGGAGTTTGGCACGAAAAGCACGAAAATACCTTCAAGCATGCAGACATGTTTATTCTGGATAAAAAGCTGTCTGAGAAAAAAGAAAAACACAAAACCGCACTTTTTAATCACATTGCAGGAAAAGATACCATTCCAATGTTTTCTGGTGAATTAAAAGTAAAAAAAGGGAAAATAAAGAAAAAGGTAACAGTAATTCATGCACGTTCTTTTGCCGAAGATGTGTTGATTTATTATAACGATAGCTTGTTTACAGGAAAAATTAATATTAAAGATGGTAAAATTGCCGAAGAACAGCAAAACAACAAAAGTGAAGAACTTTTTGAGTTTACTGGTAAATCACTGGTGCATAGCGCACCATTAACTGCTATTGCCTTTAAACGGGGCTTTTTTGGCGATTTTGGGCAATACATTGTTTCTATTGGCCTGCTCTTGTTTGCCTTCTCAACGGCCATTTCATGGTCATATTATGGCGGAAGGGCTATCACCTTTCTGTTTGGCACAAAAGGGGTTATTTATTACCGGATTATTTATGTAATAGGTTTCTTTATTGCCTCGTTTGTTGACACAACCATTGTGTGGATAATTTCAGGCATTACCATAGCCTTTATGACCATTCCGAACCTTTTTGGAATTTTGATGTTACAGAAAGACATGAAAAATACGGTAAAAAAATACTGGGTTGATTTTAGTAAAGAACATCCAGAAGAAAAGATACCTGAAAAAATAACAGAAAAATAAGAACAGCCTCAACAAGCTGATTATAAGAAAAATACAAATAAAAAGCAGATTATTTTTAAGATAGTCTACTTTGTTCAATTAACAATGGAAGTTTAATTCGCAAGCTATTAAAAAACTTAAACATTTCTAAACCCAAACAGGTTTAGCATCTATACCGAACCGCTGGCAGTTTTAGTTTGCTTCACAAGCTTGCAAACCAAAACTGCCAGTCGATCGGCATATACAAAGCCATTTTAAAATTTCAAACAGACTTAGTATAAAATCAAGGTTTTCGAATCTCATATCTAAAAAAAATGAATATCAAAGAAAAAATAAAAAACTACTTCAATAAAAAGTCAAAATTAGGAATTGCTTCAGATGTTTTTTTTGTTGGGATACTAATCGCTTTTTTAATCCCACAAAGCAGGCTACAACTAGGCGCATGGGTAAATCAAATAAAAATGGTATTTGTTTCCCCTTCGGTAAACGATACTGAAAACACAACTACGCTTAAAGAAGGGGATTACGAAATGGTTTTCCAAGACCTGGAAGGAAATAATCTTGAGGTTTCAAGCCTAAAAGGAAAAGTTCTTTTCCTAAACATATGGGCTACCTGGTGCCCGCCTTGCGTTGCAGAAATGCCAAGTATTCAGAAACTCTATGAAAAGTACAAAAACAATGATGAAATTGCCTTTCTTATTGTTAGTAATGAGAAATCAGCACCAGTTGAAAAATTCATGAAAAAGAAAGGGTATACTTTCCCGGCTTATTTAAATAAATTCAGAATGCCCGATGCTTTCGCCACCAATAGCATTCCTACTACTTTCGTAATTTCAAAAGAAGGAAAAATTGTGGTTAGGGAGGTAGGTGCTTCTGATTGGGCAAGTGAAAGCATGTTTGAAATTATGGACAAATTGGTAAATGAATAAAAAATGAAACAGGGCAAAGCCAAGGTATATGCTATTTCTTTTGGGCATTTTATCCATGATGTGTATACTGCTTTTTTAGCCCCGGTACTACCTATATTAATCGAAAACCTAAAACTCAGTTACTTTCAGGCAGGGCTACTTTCGGTAATTCGCTCACTACCAGCCGCTTTCAATGCGTTTATCGGGCTTTTAGCAGATAAAAAAGACTTTCGGGTTTTTGTCATTCTTGCCCCCGCAATAAGTGGTATATTAATGAGTTTGATTGGTTTGGCCCCCAATTACATTGTATTGGTTTTAATGTTATTTGCTGTAGGTATAAATTCCACACTGTTCCATATTCCAACGCCTGTAATGATCCGCAAAGTTAGCCCGAAAAAACTGGGTTTTGGAATGAGCATGTACATGTTGGGTGGAGAACTGGCCAGAACAATTGGGCCATTAACCATTTTAGCAGGTGTTTCTTTGTGGGGTTTTGAAGGAACTTACCGATTGATACCACTTTCGCTGGCGACATCTTTATTAATGTGGGCACAATTGCGCAAAATAAGGATTCATCGTAAAAAGGAAAGTACAGAAATACCTGTCAGAATTAAATTAATACTGCGCAAACATGCCCGCTTATTTATTATGATAACAGGTTTTATGTTGTTTACCTCTTTAATGAAATCAGCGTTATCGGTTTTTTTGCCTACTTTCAAAAACGAGCAGGGAGCCAGCCTTTGGGCCGGAGGAATAAACCTCGCTATTTACCAATTTGCAGGTGCAATGGGAGCTTTTGGCTCGGGCACCTTATCTGATAAATTTGGCAGGCGCAGAATTTTACTAATTGCAGCCATTGCCAACCCATTTCTAATGGCAACATTTGTTTTTTTCCAGGATTCTATGGCGTCAACAGTTTTATTGATTTTAATTGGGGCCAGTTTGCTATCATACGGCTCGGTTTTACTTGCAATGGTTCAGGAAATAAAAACAGACCGTCCGGCCTTTTTAAATGGTATCTACATGACTATCAACTTCTTTGTAAGTTCAATAGGTGCCCTATTTATTGGTTGTTTTAGCGATTTATTTGGGATGACAGGCACCTTTTATTTAGCTGCTTTTTTAGCCCTTTTGGCAGTGCCATTTATATTTTTCCTGCCTGGAAAAATATAAACTTACCAGGTTTTAAAAACCTGGCAAGTTCCCTATTTTATCAAATCAACCGCCTTATCTATTGCCTGTTGAATACCTTCGGTATTTTTTCCACCTGCAGTTGCATAAAAAGGCTGGCCTCCACCACCACCTTTTATGGCTGAAGATATTTCCTTAATAATATTTCCGGCATGCAGGTCTTTTTCTTTCACCAGATTATCGGCAATCATTACGCTAACAATTGCTTTTCCTCCAATGGCAGCACCCAAAACCAAAAACAGGTTCTCCACTTCGGATTTTAACTGAAACGATATATCTTTCATGCTTTGTGCAGAATCAACTTCAATTTTTTGAGCAATAACATTAATGCCATTAATCTCTTGTTTTTTATCAAGCAGGGCAGACTTTACACCCTGTGCTTTTTCTTTTTGGAATCCTTCAATTTCTTTCTTTAAGGCAGCATTTTCATCAATAACCTGTTGAACTGCCTTTACAATATCCTTCTGGTTTTTGAAAAGTTCTTTCAGGTTATTTAACGTTTGACGGTCTTTTGTCACATATTCCTCGGCCTTAACAGAAGTAATTGCTTCTATCCTTCGGATACCTGCTGCAGTTGCTGATTCTGATTTTATAATAAAATAACCGATTTCGCCAGTTGCCCTTACATGCGTTCCTCCGCACAATTCAACCGAATCACCAAATTTAATTACCCGCACTACATCGCCATATTTTTCACCGAATAACGACATAGCACCCATTTCCTGGGCCTTTTGCATAGGTATGCTACGTTTCTCGTCAAGAGCTATATTACTTCTAATCAAACTATTAACCAGCAGTTCCACCTCTGCAATTTCTTCATCAGTCATTTTTTTAAAGTGGGCAAAATCAAATCGCAAATGGTTCTCATCAACCAATGAACCTTTTTGCTCAACATGCTCACCCAACACTTTTCTTAATGCATAATGCAATAAGTGGGTTGCTGAGTGATTGGCCTCTGTCAATTTTCGTTTCTTTAAACTAACATAAGCATTAAAAGATGCCTTTGGTTGCTGAGGTAGTTTTTTAACAATATGTACAATTTGGTTATGTTCCTTTTGTGTATCAATAATATCAATTCGTTCGTTGTCATTTTCAATGTAGCCTTTATCACCAACCTGGCCACCACTTTCAGCATAAAAAGGGGTCATGTTAAATACCAATTGATACAACTCCTTACCTTTTGTTGTGACTTTACGATATTTTGTGATTTTCAACTTAGTCTCAGTATAATCATAACCAATAAACTCATCCACATCATCTTCAAGCAACACCTCCCAATCATCCGTTTCCATGCTGGCAGCATTACGCGAACGACTTTTCTGGGCTTCCATTTCTTCATCAAACTCCAGCTTACTGACTATTAAACCATGTTCCTTAAGAATAAGTTCTGTTAAATCAAAAGGAAAACCATAGGTATCATAAAGCTCAAAGGCATCTTTTCCCTTCACCACTTTATAACCACCTCCATTCATTTTTTCAATAATCTTGTCCAGTAAACGAATACCTGTGTCAAGTGTCTTTAAAAAGGCATTTTCTTCCTCCTGGATAACTTTTTCAATCAATTCCTTTTGTTTGGGCAATTCAGGATAAGCATTGCCCATTACCTCGATAAGCACAGCTAACAATTTACACAAAATTGGTTCTTCAAATTTAAGAAAGGTATATGCATATCGCACAGCACGGCGCAAAATACGTCGAATCACATACCCTGCTTTATTGTTTGAAGGCAGTTGTCCATCTGCAATTGCAAAAGCAATGGTGCGCAAATGATCAGCCATTACTCGCATGGCTATATCCTGCTGTTTATCAACACCATAGGCAAACCCTGATAAACTGGCAATTTCTTTTATAATAGGTTGAAAGACATCTGTATCGTAATTTGATTTTTTTCCCTGAACCACCATGCAAAGGCGCTCAAATCCCATTCCTGTATCAACATGTTTGTGTGGTAAGGATTCTAATTTACCACCTGATTTTCGATTGTATTGAATAAATACAAGGTTCCATATTTCAATTACCAATGGATCGTCTTGATTTACTAATTCACGGCCAGGCACCTTTTTTCGTTCATCATCATCACGCAAATCAACATGCAACTCAGAACAAGGTCCACAAGGCCCTGTCTCACCCATCTCCCAAAAATTATCTTTTTTGTTACCATACAAAACCTGCTCTGCACTCAAATGCTTTAACCATAATGATTTTGCTTCATCATCCGGATCGGTACCATCTTCTTTATCGCCTTCAAAAACGGTGGCATACAATCTGTCTTTACTAATTTTTAGCACTCCGGTTAAATACTCCCAGGCCCAATCAATAGCCTCTTTTTTAAAATAATCACCAAAAGACCAGTTACCCAGCATTTCAAACATGGTATGGTGATAGGTATCATGCCCAACCTCTTCCAAATCATTATGTTTACCAGAAACCCTAAGGCATTTTTGTGAGTCGGCCACCCTTGTATCCTTTATTTGCGATATCCCCAGAAAAATATCTTTAAACTGGTTCATTCCGGCGTTGGTAAACATCAGCGTAGGGTCATTTTTTATTACCATTGGTGCCGATGGAACTATTGTATGCTGCTTTTCTTTAAAAAACTGTAAAAAGGATTGTCTTAACTCGTTCGATGTCATAATCTTGAAATTAGTATATTGGTATATTGGCAATTAGTATATTGGCATTCTGAAATTACGAAAGAATACACCAATCCAAATATACTTTTTTAAAAAAGGATTCAAAATTATCGAAATTAAAGCAAAAGAGTTGCCTATTTTTAAACTTTTTTACTTAAGTTTGAAAAATATTCCCTGCACCGCATTTTTAGAAGTTAATGTGTACCCACTTTCAAACAAAATTTCATTTTGATTAAAAATATTTTTTAAGCCATTCGTCAAAAAACAACCTTTTTATACAATTTTTGGTCTAATAGTTGCGTTTAGGGTTTTAACACTTGTTGATAAAAAGTTAATATTCTTTAAATGATTCTAACTTTTGACCAAAAACCAATCATAAACTATTGAATTTTCGACAATTAAAATTTAACAGTTTTTAACAAACAGACCCTAACCAGAAGTTTGATATTGACAAAAAGTACAGTTTTATTGTCAAAAAAATCAAAAAACACTTGCATAATTAATTATATTTGTTACATTTGCTGTAAAATTATTGGGAACTTCATTTGAAAGCCCAATGCAACCTGAATAAGATGACGAAATACAAGTTTCATTTTGATCCTGAAACTCTGAGCTACAAGAAGGTTAAGGTGAGTTTTAAAGAACAGATTTACAAAAGCTTACCAAAATTTGCCTCTGCTACAATACTTGGAGTATTATTTTTTATTGCACTATCATTTGTTATAAAATCACCTGTTGAAAAACAGGAAGAAGAAAAACAACAAGGCATTTTACTTAGTTTAGAATACCTTAACAGAAAAATGGTTGATGCTGAAAATACTTTAAGTGAGGTTCAAAAGCGAGACGACGAAATTTATCGTAAAATTTTCCAGGCCAACCCAATTCCTGAATCAGTTCGTAAAGCAGGTTTTGGTGGTGTTGACAGATACAAAAAATACAGTGGCTCCTCCTTCAGCGATGGAATTATTAAAGCTGCAAAAAAATTAGACATCCTTTCAAAACAAATGGTGGTTCAGTCAAAATCTTTTGATGAAGTAATTGAACTGGTCAAGAACAAAGAAAAAATGATGGCTTGCATCCCTGCCATTCAACCAATAGCAATTAAAGATTTAACCCGTTTTGGTTCTGCCTACGGATACAGAATGCATCCAATACTTGGTTATGTAAGAAAACACAATGGTGTTGATTTAACCGCACCACGAGGAACAAAAATATACGCCTCTGGCGATGGAGTTGTAACAAGAGCTGATCATGCAGGAGGATACGGTAACTGTGTAAGAATAAATCATGGATTTGGTTATCAAACCAGATATGCCCATATGAACGAAATGTTTGTTCGCGCAGGGCAAAAAGTTAAAAGAGGTGATATTATTGGCACAGTAGGAAGTACTGGTTTATCAACAAGCCCTCATTTACATTACGAAGTTTTAATCAATGGTAAATATACCAACCCTGTTAATTTCTATTACAATGATTTAACTGAGGAAGAATATGAAATGATGATTGAGATGTCGGCAACTGCAGATACTCACGAATTTGAAATAGACGAATAAGCTTTAACACTTAAGATAATTTTAGAAATGGTTAAATTATTAATAATTTAACCATTTTTTTGTGCTAAATTTAATACCCAGCTTAAAATAATGCAGAAAATATTTTTACTTCTAACAGCATTGCTTTTTATAGTTGCATGTGGTGCTTCATCAGACTATGACAATAAAAACAGTGGTTTAAATAATGACTCGTCAGAACTAAAACCTCAAAAGGATACCATAATTACTTTGCGAAAAGATACTGTAAAACCGGATTCGGCATTTAAAAAACTGCAACTGAAAAACAAAAACCCTCAAATAGCTTATAAAGAAAAAGAACAAATTGTAAAAAAATTAATACAAGATAAAGGAATAGATTATGCTTCGATGGAAGTGTTTTTTAGAACGATTAAAGAGGAGCAAATTTTAGAAGTTTGGGCCAAAGACAGGGTGAAAACTGACAAGTTTAAATTAATTAAAACATATAAACTTTGCGTTGACACCAACCCGGATACACTTAGAGGGACTGATTTGCTGGTACCTGAAAGTTTTTATTACATTAAGTATTTTCACCCGGCCAATCCTTATTTTGTGCGCATGGAAATCAACTTTCCTAATGAATCTGACAGAAAAAGAGGTCGTTCTGGTAGCGATATTGCCATTCACGGAGGTTGTTATTCAACATACTGCTCCCCTTTTACCGATGATGATATTAAAGAAATTTATATTTTCGCAGTCGAAGCAAAATCGAAAGGCCAAAAAGAAGTTCCTGTCCATAATTTCCCGTTTAGAATGACAGATGAAAAAACTGAGAAATACAAAAAAGATCCGAGGTATAAAAACGACAAGAAAAAACTGTTTAACCGTGATAACATGAAATTTGGCTACCAATATTTCGAAAAGCACAAACAATTATTTGATTTTACAGTTGACAAAGAAGGAAAATACATTTATGAAAACAACTAAGCACACTAGTTCGATAAAAATCATACTTTTTTCGATATTCTCAGCATTCATTTTATTTAGTTTTAATTCGTGTGAATCTAGCGCATCAGCTAAAGAATTTGAAAAAATTAAAAATTCAACTTCTGTAGAAGCTTTTTGCCAATTCATAAATCAATACCCTGATACTGACCAGACAGCAGAGGCCCTAAAAATAAGGAACCAACTGGTTTTTGATAGTATTTTGCAGATAAACACAGTAAAAAAATACGAAGAATTCATTGAGCAATATCCTGATGCTGAGCAAATTGCAACTGCAAAGCAAAAAATTGAAGAATTAAAAGGATTAAGGGCCGTAGTTAGTACTTTCAGGGGCAACAGCCAGCGAAATTATTATGGCAACAAGTGCCCATCAAGGCTAGATGAGATATGGACAGTTAATATGGGTGCAGGAAAGAGTTTTGCATACGGTAAAATGTATGTTTGGACAGGCGCCGGCTGGACAGGTCAGCCATTAGTTGTAACAGAGGATACCAATACCTACATTATTCAGGGCTGTTTTGATTATAATTTAAAGAAAATTGATGCCAGCAATGGCAAATTGATTTGGAAATACCGATTTGATGATATCATCAAAGGAACAGGGACTATCTACATTAACAAAAAAGCAAAAAACAAAGACGAGCAGGTGCTTATTATGCAGGGAAGCCGAAGAGGTGAAGGTGTAAGCAGTACGGCAGGTGTTGCGCCAAGTTTTAGGGCTGTTTCGTACTATTCCGGTAAAGAACTATGGCGAATGAACAGTAAAAAAACACCTTGTTATAGCCGGGATGTAGACGCTTCGGCAGTCATTTTGGGCGATACCGCCTACATTGGTTTAGAAAATGGCATTTTTACAGTTTTTGATCCCAATCCGGCTAATGCTGAACAAAGAAACAGTATTCTGCAACCAAAGATATACCAGGAAACCAATTTATGGAATGACGCTGATATTAAAGCGCATGGTGGCAACCTGGTGGCAGAGTCTTCCCCAACTATTTTTAATGGCAGAGTTTATATTGTTTCGGGCTCGGGACATGTTTATGGCTACAACCTAAAAACAAAAAAAATTGACTGGGACTTTTATATTGGATGTGATATGGATGGCTCTGCACCGGTTACCAATGACAGTTGCCTAATGGTTTCGGTTGAAAAAGAATACATTAAAGGACATGGAGGAGTATTTAAACTAGACCCTTCGAAACCAGAAAAAGAGGCTGCTGAGTGGTATTTTCCCGTTGGAACTAAAAAGTTTGCTTTTTGGGATGGTGGTATCATTGGCTCTGTGGCTATCAACGATCAATACATTGAAGAAACTGACACCCATCTTGCTGCATTTTTGGCAATTGATGGTTATTTATATGTAGTTGATCATAAAAACATTACCGACGAAAAAGTACCAGGGCCTGATGGTGTTACAAAATATCCAAAACCAAAACTATTATTCAAAAAATATGTGGGCGGGGCAATATCCTCACCAATTATTGTAGGCAACAAAATAGTGGCCTGCACTTACGAAGGAATTTACCTGTTTGAATACGATAAAGACATGAATTTCAAACTATTAGACCAGAAAAAAGGCATTTCGTTTGAGGCTTCGCCCATTTGCTGGGACAACCGAATTTATGTGGTTTCTAATACAACGGGATTGATGTATTGTTTTGGGGAAAAGTAGAACCTGGAACTTAGAAATTGGTGTATTAAAACTTAGAAATTGGTGTATTAGAACTTGGTATATTGAATTGAAATTGTTAACAAAACCATAAAACATGATCTTAATTAGTGCCAATTAGTGAAATTAGTGGCAAACAAGTAAAAGAAAAAATATGAAAAAATTAAACCTTTTAGTAATTCTAAGCCTCATCCTTTCTTTATCATGGATGGCTTGTAATTCAGACTCGGATGAGAACAATTCAGAAGAAACTACTGAAATTGATTCTTTAAAGCAAGATAGTATTAACAAAGCCAACTTTATGGCGCAATACAACCGATATTACAATGATGTTGCCCGTTTTATAGCAGGTTTGCCTCAAACCGAAGGAAGCAGCCTGGCAAAATTTGACACACTGCCTGAAACCATTGAATATCAAAAATCAAATAAAAAGTTTTTTGCCAACCTGAATGAAATTCTATTGGATAAAATGGAAGTTTTCTCTGATTCGGAGCTAAAAGACATCCGTAAAGAAGGAATGACTATATTTTATCCTTTTAGCGGCCCTGATTTTATTAACGTAGATCCATTTTTTCCTGAAGCAACAACTACAGTAATGTTTGGTTTAGAGCCAGTTGGGTATATTCCACACCTATCGGAAGATATTACCAATGAAGAGCTCCATAAAATTTATAAAACATTTAGAAGATCGATTGACTCGATTGCCTATTTGAACTATTTTATGACCTTTGAGATGAACAGGGATTTGCGAACAGTGGCGCAACTAGACGGTAATTTATCGATTATATCGCTTTTTATGGCGCAAAGAGGGTACCATATTTTAAATGTAAAAAAAGTAACCATCGACGCAACAGGAGCTATTGTTGATTCAATTCCTGGGTTGGTTGACAATGATGATCCAACTGACACATACGTTTCTGGTGGCCTTATCGAATACATGAAACCAGACGAGTACAAAGTCAGGAAGTTGTACTACTTTTCACACGATGTAAGTGATGAAAAAATTGCCCAGACACCTGAGATGTTGAAATTCTTTAAATCATTGAATATTGATGTGGCTTTGTTTAAAGCAGCATCCTACTTGTGTTCATGGCTGCACACCATCAGGGAATTTACTTTAGAAAATGCAAAAAGTGTAGTTCAGGATGATTCAGGTATCTACCTAAAATATTTTACAGATGATAAATGGGACAAAAAGTTTTATGGAAAATACCAGAGAACACGAAAAGTTTTTAAATCCAACTTTCAACCAGATTTAAAGGCAATATATGATAAAGATACGACCATAAAGCCATTGGACTTTAAATTTGGGTATGGTTCCATGATTAATCAGGATAACATTATGGTGGCAAAGAAAAAATAACTCTTGGTCATTAGTCATTACGGAGAGACCTTTTAGTAATCTTGAGAACTGAAAGTATTTGGATTTGAAACTGGTGTATTGGTTATTGGAGAGGGGTCTCTAATAACTTTTTACACTGAGCTTGTCGAAGTGAATGACTAATGACCATCAACAAATTTTAATATTACACCCCTCCCAATAATACAAAGTATTACAGTTTATAAAAAGAAAAACATGTCCACAGCAACACAAAGCAAAAGAAAAATAGGTATTTATACAGCAACAGCTATTGTTGCAGCCAATATGATTGGGACAGGGGTTTTTACGAGTTTAGGGTTCCAGGTTTTTGATATTCAAACCGGTTTTTCAATTGTTGCTTTGTGGTTGATAGGTGGACTGGCAGCACTTTCAGGAGCTCTGTCTTACGGAGAATTAAGTGCAGCTATGCCCCGATCTGGTGGTGAATACCATTTGCTTTCTAAAATTTATCATCCTTCAGTTGGTTTTCTTTCTGGCTGGATTTCGGTAGCGGTTGGCTTTTCAGCACCTATTGCAGCAGCCTCAATGGCTATGGGTAAATACCTTTCGCAGGTGCTAATTGACACCCAGGTGGTTTCAATGGACCACTTGTTTTTTACAAAGATTTTAACCGCAATTATTGGGGTAACTTTTGTATCAATAGTCCACTTTTTTAATGTAAAATTTGTAAGCAAGTTTCAACTTTTTTTTACCGCTCTAAAAATTACTTTAATTGTATTGCTAATTCTTTTCGGTTTCACTCTGGCAAGTGGTCAGGATGTATCTTTTTTGCCAGCTGCTGGCGATTTTAAAACCATATTTAGTGCCCCGTTTGCCATTTCACTTATTTTTGTAATGTACTCGTACTCAGGGTGGAATGCAGCGATATATATTGCCAGCGATATTAAAAAACCAGGGAAATATTTACCATTATCATTAATTTTAGGAACGCTGATAGTTGTGGCACTCTACGTTCCTATCAATGCAGCTTTTATGTACTCTGCCCCAATTTCTGAAATGATGGGACAAGAGGATGTAGGCTACATTGCTGCCAACCACATTTTTGGTGAAACCGGCGGGATAATTATGGGAGTGTTGATTTCAATTGGACTAATTTCAGCCATTAGCTCCATGATTTGGGCTGGGCCTAGAGTTACCCAGGTAATGGGAGAAGATGTTAAAATCCTTCGATTTCTTTCGGTAAAAAATAAAAACGAGGTACCTTACATTTCTTTGATTTTACAATATGTTGTGGTTGTTGCCTTAATTCTAACCTCATCATTTGATGCAATTATTAAATACATTGGCTTTTTGCTGTCACTTTCATCGTTTTTAACAGTGTTGGGAGTATTTATTTTACGTTTTACAAAGCCAGAAATGGAACGCCCTTACAAAACCTGGGGATATCCGTTTACCCCACTTGTATTTCTTGCAGTAACCGGTTGGATGATGTTTTACGTAGTAAAAGAAGAACCCACTATTACGCTTGTAGGACTGGCAACAATCGGAGCAGGTTTGGCGCTGTATTTTATTAATAAGCTTGTGGAAAAAAAATAGTCATTTATCACTGGTCATTCCATTCGCTTGAAAGCAAATGACCAAATTAATCCCCAAAACAATACAAATACCCATTTCTTGAAGCAACATACACTTTTTTGTTCCACACAATGGGCGAAGCTTCAAATGGAATTCCTGTTTTTTTGGCTAATAAAGTGGCCTTAAACTTACCATTCACCCAAGTGTATTTAAACAAATAAATACCCACTGCAGTACAGGCTATTATTTTATCATCCACTATAATTGGTGAAGAAATTCCCGGGCCAACATAGTATTTAAACAATTGCTTAGGTACAGGATATGGCTTTTTTGAATAGGGTGCTTTGGCAGTTTTTCCTGAATCCAGTTCATTATTGTCAATCACATACAAGTAACCATCAATGGCACTAAAAGCTGAAATACTGGGTAAAGAGTCATTTTTGTTGTAATAATCGTTTACTGCGAGGGTACCAATGATGCCTCCCTCCCACTCAGCATACTTTTTATTTCCTGTTGGGAAAAACCATTCAACAGATTCCTCTTCAGGTTTTGAAGGATTCAATTTTAGCACCCCTGCCCTACCCTCAATATACTGACGCTCAAGGGTTACAAGTATTTCATCATCTTTTGTGGCAACGGTAGAACCATCAATATCAGTTGCAATGTAAAAATTCCAGTCCGCTTTTTTTGTGTCTAAGTTGTAAGCAATAATTCTCGAACAAGCACCTATTACCACTTTATTTTTTACCAGCGTGGGAGATGCTTCGGTTACAAAATTCACTCCGTGCAAAAGCACATCACTATCATTATACAACTTAAATTCTTTGTAAATTTTTGGTTGAATAATTCCATCTTTTAAACCAGCATGGGCACTATCGGGATTAAAAATAGTAAAAATGCCATTTTCCAGGCCAATGTATGCTGTATCATTAATCACCAATGGCGATCCATCTACATCCCGACTGTAACTATAGGTTTTCCTTACGTTCATCCGCCACAATTCTTTACCAGTAAGGTAAGATATTGCCCTAAAACTTGGAATAACCTTTTGGTCCCAATCATTTTTTGCACCATAACGGCTCCCTTGCATAATTACAAACCGATTTTCAGGCTTGTTGGCGTTGGGATTTTCCCAAATAGTTCCTGTACCTTTTAAAATATCATCAAATTTATATTTCCAGACAACTTTTCCTGTATTAGCATCAAATTTCCGTAAATAATAATCATAAGCTCCCTGAATTAAATAAGGTTTGCCTTTTTCCATCACTAAAAGTGGTTGACCTGTCCAACCTGCACCTGTCCAAACTCTGGGGATGTCTTTAACAACACTCCTGCCACTGCCTAAATTAAATTTCCATTTTAGGTTTAGCCGTTTTGGCGCATCAAGGCCGTAAAAATTGCGTTTTTCATTGCCCCGGAAGGTTTTTACTATTACCTGGATGCTATCCTCCTGACCAAAAGAGGAAATACTGACAAAAATTAGAAGAAAAAATACTAAAAAGATATTTGATTTGATCATATTATTTTTTTTAGGTACACGGATTACCTACTGTAATACATTGATTAAGCTAATTTTCACTGATCTTGAGACCTTCGGTCTCTTTTTAAACTCGTCATATCCGTCAAATCCGTGTTCTGTTTCTTTATCTCTTCTTTGTAAACAACATCAGGTTACTCTTCCCACCCTTAATCCTTGAACTGTAACCTATTTTAAACGGAATTTCCTGTATGGTGGTATCAGACGCATAGACTGCTTTCAGGTCTTTTTGCACGGCCCATCTAAAAGAGTTTTGTGGCCTTGTGAAGCCTCCCCAGAGTTTTTGTTCCCAGTCTTTTTTATCAAAATAGCGGTAATATATCCCCGAAACATCCTGAAAAACATATTTGGATTTTAGTGCCTGTTTTCTAATGGTTGCAAAAGAGTTGCAAAGGTATGAAGCTGCCTTTAAGTAAGTTGCATCAAACTTTTGGGCAGCTAAAAATTTTGTAAAGCCCGGACTCACGTTCATACTTTTGTCTGAAGCATCATGCGAAAAATAATACAATTTTCTTATTGTGGTATCGTTTGGCTTGTTATAAGAAATCTCAACGCCGGAAATAAAGGTATCCCATGGACTGTCGTTATCTTTTCTGCCTTTTAATGAACTCACCACTTTGCCTTGCGAATTTAAGGTAATCCTTTTCACAGTATCAATTTCAAAACCTGATTTGGCCATTGTCAACATAACTACGGGTGTTAGTCCCCTTAATTCAAGACTGCGTGCAAAATCCTTGCGCATATCGTTGGTCATAAAATATCCCCAGATAAAAATACTATCCAATGATTGACGAACTGCTTTTAAAAATGTATTTAGTTTTTTATCATCTAAATCGTGCACCTCCGGAACCTTTCCTACACGCTCCAAACCAAGCATAACAATTTTCTCTGCATTTGGGAAAAATATGTTTGCATGGATAAAATCCGGGCCACTAAAGGGGTAAAATAGTGATTTTACGCTATCAGCCAACACTTTCACCTCTTGTTTTGCCCATTTTGAGATAGGTTGAATGCGGGCTGCATCTGCACTGTCCCAAAATTTTGTAAACGATTTTTTATGTTGCAACCAAACTTTATTGGTATCTGCATATTTAATGCTACTGTTCTCTTCCTGATCCATACAGGCATAAAAACGAGCAATTTCGTTGTGTTTTTTACTTATTTTGGGTGCTTTTACCTCTTCTTCTGATTCTTTTTCAGGATTTTGGGCACAAGATGATAGTGCCAGCAATACAAATAGGATTAAAAATAAAATGTTCTTCATTTAAAGGTATTTTTGATTTACTAGGGCCAAAAGTAGGAATATTTATTTTAATGGTACACTGATGAAACTGATTATTATGATTTAAACTGATCAGTCAACAACTTCTCTTCATAAAGCAAAAGCCCTGGCAAAATCTGCCAGGGCATGTGTCAAAAACTTAAGAAATAACAACCTGTTACCAGTAACAAGGCTTTGACAAGCTCAGCCACTGACAACAAGAAGCCGTATCAAATTTATCTATTTGTTATATTCTAAGAAAAAATCGTTGCCTTTATCATCGCAAATAATGAAAGCAGGAAAGTCTTTCACTGTTATCTTGCGCACAGCCTCCATTCCAAGCTCTTCAAAATCAACAACTTCAACCGATTTAATACTGTTTTTTGCTAAAATTGCAGCCGGTCCACCAATTGACCCCAAATAAAATCCACCATTAGCAGCGCACGCCTCACGAACCTGAGCTGAGCGGTTTCCTTTGGCCAACATTACCATTGAACCACCTGCTTTTTGAAACAAATCAACGTAGGAGTCCATTCTACCAGCAGTAGTTGGCCCAAACGAACCTGAAGCCATTCCTTCTGGTGTTTTAGCCGGTCCTGCATAATAAACAGGGTGATTTTTAAAATACTCGGGCATTGGTTTGCCTTCGTCCAACAATTTTTTGATTCTGGCATGGGCAATATCCCTGGCTACGATAAGTGTTCCACTTAAATTTAAACGCGTTTTTACAGGATATTTTGTCAATTCTTTTAAAATATCTTCCATTGGTTGATCCAGATTGATATCTACCGCAGGAGCCATCTCCAACTCAGCCTCGGGCAAGTATTTCGAAGGATTTTTCTCTAATTGCTCCAGGAAAATACCTTCTTCAGTAATTTTTGCTTTGATATTTCTGTCGGCGCTACAACTTACGCCAAAGCCTACCGCACAAGATGCTGCATGACGAGGCAAGCGAATCACGCGAATATCATGGGCAAAGGCTTTTCCTCCAAATTGTGCACCTACACCGTATTCTTCAGTGATTTTTTTAATCCTTGCCTCCCATTCCAAATCGCGAAAAGCAACACCACCTTCGTTACCCTGGGTTGGAAGATTATCTAAATACTTAGCCGAAGCCAGTTTTACGGTCTTCATATTTGTATCCACCTGTCCACCAACGACTATTGCAATGTGGTAAGGAGGACATGCCGAAGTACCAAAATCCTTAATTTTTGCTTTAATAAACTGCTCAAACTTTTCTTCGTTTAGCAAGGATTTTGTTTCCTGGTAAAGAAATGTTTTGTTGGCAGAACCTCCTCCTTTAGTGATGAAAAGCAATTCGTATTCGTTTCCTTTATCAGCCATAATATCAATTTGGGCTGGAAGATTATTGGCCGAATTTTTTTCTTCGAACATGCTGGTAGGAACTACTTGCGAATATCGAAGGTTTTTGTCCTGGTAAGTTTGCCAAATACCTTTTGAAAGGGCTTCAGCATCATCGGCATTGGTCCAAACGCCTTCACCCTTTTTAGCAATAACTATGGCAGTACCTGTATCCTGACAGGTTGGTAATTCGCCCTCAGCAGCAACAACCTGGTTTCTCAGCATGGTATCAGCCACAAAGCGGTCATTGTCAGACGATTCAGCGCTTTTCACAATATCTGAAAGGCTTTGCAAGTGGTCTGGTCGCAAGAAGAAAGATACATCGGCAATAGCTTCTTTAGCAAGTAATTCCAGACCTTTAGGATCAACCTTTAGGATTTTTCTGCCTTCTACCTCAATAGTGGAGACATAATCTTTTGTTAAAAGGCGATATTGGGTATTATCCTCACCTTTTGGAAACATTTTTTGGTACTTAAATTCTGACATTTTTATAGGATTTAAAATATGTATTTCTTTTTTCTGAATATACCATTGATCTAGACTACAATCAAAAATGTGACTTCGACAGGCTCAAACACCAAATATAATGCTAAGGCATAAGTCAATTCTGTGCCTGTCTGAAATTGTCAAGCAAAATTAATCAATCCTGTGGCATTTGGAAATAAATAAACTGGAAAAGATACACTGATTTAACCGATAATTAAGTTTTATTAAGATCTTAATCTATCATAATGAATCTGTGTACGATAAACAGATTTAGTAATCTTTTAAGGATTATCTTACTAAAATGGCAAGGCTCTACCTTCATAATTGAGCCTTCGTCCTTTTTCTATTGTATTGCTGGCAATTTGTTTCGTGATACCATTTTCTTTCGAATTCAGACTTCCTTCGGTCGCCATAGGCTTGCCGAAGGCGATGCTAGCTTTTAGCCCTGCCCTTTCGCCAATTTTAAAATCTACTGGTATACGAACGACGAATCAATACTATTTTTAATAATAAATCAGATTATTTTTTCAAGAATATATAGAAGACTAGAATATCACAATCATGCTAATAGAAATCAAAAAATATATTTATATTTGCAGCCTCTACAAGTATTAGGTAACCCTTTAAAATCAGATATCTGCGCGTGATAAGATTAAATCAAACGGAAGATTTAAGCATTGAAAATGTAAGACAAGTTGTACTTGAAAACAAGCGTATTGAAATAGACAGGAAAACTTATGATCATTTAGAAAAAAGTTTAGCGTTTCTTCTGAAATTTTCTAAGGACAAAGTCATTTACGGAATCAATACTGGTTTAGGCCCAATGGCACAGTACAAAATTGATGATGACAAATTGCACGATCTACAATACAATCTTATTAGAAGTCATGCAGCAGGAGCTGGTGAAAAATTACCAGATGAATATGTTAAAGTAGCCATGCTTGTTAGATTAAGGGCAATCATTCAAGGTTTTTCCGGAATTGATCCTTCATGTATTACTTTGTTACAAGAATTAATAAATAATAATGTATTCCCATTTATCCCTGAGCATGGTGGGGTTGGCGCAAGTGGCGATCTTGTCCAGCTATCGCATTTAGCTTTGGTTCTTATTGGTGAAGGTAAAGTAAGCTATAAAGGCAAATTAACGGAAACGTCGAAAGTATTTAATGAACTTAACTTAAAACCAATTTCGATTAAGCTAAGAGAAGGATTATCATTAATCAATGGTACATCTGTTATGACAGGAATTGGGGTTTTAAATGTAATTAAATCGCGTCAATTATTTAATTGGACCTTATTAGCATCTGCATTACTCAACGAAATTGTAGAGTCTTTTGATGATCATTTTTCAATTGAACTAAATAAAGTTAAAAAGCACCAAGGCCAGGATTATGTTGCCAGCTTATTACGCAGTATTTTAGCAGACAGCAAAATGATTAGCAGAAGAGAAGAGCATTTCTTTCATAATCAAGAAAACCAGAGAATTTTTAAGCGAAAAGTTCAGGAGTATTATTCAATTAGATGCCTTCCACAAATCCTTGGGCCGGTTATCGACACTATTGAACAAACAGCAACAGTAATTGAAAATGAGATGAATTCGGTGAGCGACAATCCGATTGTCGATTTAGATGCCAAAAGCATCTTTCATGGTGGAAACTTTCATGGTGATTATGTTTCACTTGAAATGGATAAACTTAAGCTTGCTGTTATCAGAATGTCGATGCTATCTGAAAGACAATCGGCTTTTATTTTCAATAACAAAGTAAATGAAATTTTGCCTCACTTTGTTAATCTGGGTACTTTAGGTTTAAATTTAGGAATGCAGGGAGTGCAATTTACAGCTACATCTACTACCGCTGAAAATCAGGCACTTTCAACATCACTGTACGTTCATAGTATCACAACAAATAATGACAACCAGGATATTGTAAGTATGGGAACAAATGCTGCTTTGCTTACAAAAAAAGTAATTGAAAACAGCTATCAGGTACTTTCAATTGAACTAATGGCCTTATTGCAAGCAGTTGATTATTTAAAAATACAAAATAAACTATCATCATATACTGCAAAATTATATCATGATTTAAGAGAATTGGTGCCAGTATTTGTAGAAGACACACCAAAGTATGAAGAAATTGAAGCAATAAAAAAGTTTATTTTTAACAAGAATCCATTATTACCAGGTAAAAAATGAAATACGCTCTAGTAACAGGTGGTGCAAGGGGAATAGGAAAAGCAATTTCACTAAAATTAGCACAAAATGGATATTATATTTTGATAAATTTTCGTTCCAATGTTAATGAAGCCAATGCTACCCTTAACGAAATTAAAGAAAATGGAGGGAATGCAGAATTGCTTCAATTTGATGTTTCAAATCCAGGGCAAATTGAATCTGTTCTGGGGGGGTGGTTAGAAAATAATCAAGATAAAAATATTGAAGTATTGGTTAATAATGCAGGAATTACAAAAGATAACCTAATGGTTTTTATGACGGATGAGGAATGGAAAAGTGTCATATCAACTAACCAGGATAGTTTCTTTTATGTAACACGGCAACTTTTAAAAAGTATGATCGTAAACAAGTATGGGCGAATAATCAATGTTGTTTCATTATCAGGGTTAAAAGGCCATCCTGGGCAGGTAAACTATTCAGCAGCTAAAGCTGCTGTAATTGCTGCTACAAAATCACTGGCCATGGAAGTTGGCAAGAAAAAAATTACAGTAAATGCTGTAGCACCAGGTTTTATAAAAACTGATATGACAGAAAAGCTAAATGAAAAGGAGCTAAAAAAAATGATACCCCTAAACAGGTTTGGAACTGCTGATGAAGTTGCTGAAGTAGTATGTTTTCTTGCGTCAGCAGGAGCCTCATATATAACGGGGGAAACAATTTCGGTAAATGGAGGAATATATAGTTAAACCAATTTGTGAGTTAAAATAGAGGTAATGAATAGAGTTGTAATTTCAGGAATGGGGATTTACTCAACTATTGGTAAAAATATTGAGGAGGTTAAAAATTCTTTATATATAGGTAAATCAGGTATTGGGTGTGACCCATTAAGAAAAGAGCTTGGTTTTAGGTCTATGCTCACCGGAATAATTGAAAAACCCAATTTAAAAGGATTATTGCCTCGTAGAATGAGAGTTTCGCTACCAGAACAAGCAGAATATTCCTATCTGGCCACAGTTGAAGCCTTTGAAAAAGCAAAAATTGATGCTGATTTTCTTGCCAAGAATGAAGTAGGAATTTTATATGGAAATGATAGTTCATCAACCCCAGTAATGGAGTCAATTGACATAGTAAGAGAAAAAAAAGACACCACCTTAATTGGTTCCGGGTCCATTTTTAAATCGATGAATTCAACAATCACCATGAACCTTTCAGTTATTTTTAAACTCAGAGGTATTAACTTTACTATAAGTGGGGCTTGTGCTAGTAGTTCACATGCCATTGGAATGGCCTATTTTTTAATAAAACACGGTTATCAAAATATCATAGTTTGTGGAGGAGGTCAGGAAATAAACCCAGAATCAATAGGCAGCTTTGATGGATTAAGCGCGTTTTCAATAAGGCATGATGAACCTACAAAAGCATCCAGACCCTTTGATAAAAACAGGGATGGGCTTGTTCCAAGCGGAGGGGCAGCAACAGTTATTGTTGAAAGCCTGGATTCTGCACTAAAAAGAGGTGCCCCGATATTAGCCGAAATAAATGGATATGGTTTTTCTTCTAATGGAGTTCATATTTCTAATCCAAATGAAGAAGGGCCAACTTTATCCTTACAACGGTGTATTAAAGACGCCGGGATGTCTGCAAAAGATATTGACTACATAAACGCACACGCTACCTCTACTCTAATTGGAGATACAATGGAAGCAAAAGCATTATATGCTATATTTAAGGACAGTAAAGTACCAATCAGTTCAACTAAATCAATGACCGGGCATGAAATGTGGATGGGAGGTGCCAGTGAAATAATTTATTCAATGCTTATGATGAATAATTCGTTTATAGCTCCCAATATCAACTTCGAAGAACCTGATGATGCTTCAAGGCTTCTTAACATAATTAATGAAACAAAAGAACATAAAATTGATACATTCTTATCGAACTCATTTGGGTTTGGAGGAACCAATTCAACATTAATATTATCAAAATATATTTAACAGCTTATAAGAAATGAATAAAGAAACAATTATTGAAAAGGTAAACGAATTTTTAGTTGAAGAATTTGAAATAGAGAAAGAGGCAATTGTTCCTGAGGCAAATCTTATTGATGATCTGGGTTTAGAAAGCTTAGACCTAGTAGATATTGTAGTTATTGTTGAAAAAGAGTTTGGTTTTAAGGTTAAAAGAGAAGATGTGGAAAAAATCCACTCTTTAGAAAACTTATACAAATACATTGAGGATTGTATAAACCAGTAAAACAATATGCATGTCTAAAAGTTGGTCAGGTAAATCAAAAGGTGGGCTTTTAGGATATAAAATTTTTATCTATCTTATCAAATACACTAATATAAAAGTAGCCTACTTCGTTTTGAGATTTGTAGCATTCTATTTTTTTCTTTTTTCAAATAAAAAATCAAGCAACTTTTATTTTAGAAATATATTAGGATACAACCACAAAAAAGCGCTTATTAGTATCTATAAAAACTATTGCCTTTTAGGTGAAGTATTAATTGATAAAATAGCTATTCTTGCAGGTTATTCGAAAAAATTTAAATTTGATTTTGAAGGAGAAGAATATCTTAATAAGATGTCTGCTAGCAACAAAGGTGGCTTATTAATTGGTGCACATATGGGTAACTGGGAGGTTGCAGGCCAATTGCTTGAACGAATAAATACAAAAGTAAATGTTGTTATGTTAGATGCTGAACATAGAAAACTTAAAAGCTTTCTTGACAATATCATGCATAAAAAAAAACTTAACATTATTCCTATAAAAGATGACCTGTCTCATTTGTTTAAAATTACAGAAGCATTTAGTAAAAATGAGTTTGTAGCAATTCATGGAGATCGGTTTTTACCTGATGCACAAACCGTAAAACTTAATTTTTTGGGGAAGGAAGCCTTATTTCCTGCGGGGCCACTATACATAGCGAGTAAAAACAAAGTACCGGTCTCATTTGTTTTCACCTTAAAAGAATCGTCGCAGCTCTACCACTTTTATGCTACTAAACCAAAATTCTATGAGTATCCGTCAAAATTAAAAACAAGAAAAAAGGATATAAAGAACATGGTTGCTGATTACACTTTGGCATTAGAAAAAATTGTAAAAAAATATCCACTGCAGTGGTTTAATTATCACCCATTTTGGACAGAAGAAACAAACACTTAAAAATTTATTAAAACTCACACATTTGCCCTATGGCTGTTACCTACGGAAAAGATAATAAAACTGCCTTGCAAGCAAAATTTGATGCCCAGAAAATTGCCTTTGCACCAATTATGTTTCAAGCATCATTGGCTTTAAGAAACTTAGGGATTTTGGAGTGCGTCAAAAAATCAAGAACTGGCAAAACCATTGAGGAAGTAGCAGATGAATTAGAGCTTTCTGAATATGGGGTAAAAGTGCTCTTAGAAGCAGGACTAAGCCTTGAATTAGTAACTGTTACTGAAGACAAATACAAACTTTCAAAAACAGGCTGGTTTATTTTAAAGGATGAATTGACAAGGGTAAATATGGACTTTACTCAGGATGTTAATTACCAGGGAATGTTTTCTCTTGAAGAATCAATAAAAAAGAATAAGCCCACCGGATTAAAAGTTTTTGGTAAATGGGATACTGTTTATGAAGCACTTTCGCATTTGCCTTCAAAAGTTAAAAAAAGCTGGTTTGCTTTTGACCATTACTACTCCGACTATGCTTTTCCCGAAATATTACCAATTGTATTTGAAAATAATCCAACAAAAATTCTTGATATAGGTGGTAATACTGGCAAGTTTTCGATAAAATGTACCGAATACAATGAAAATGTTTGTGTAACAATTTTGGATTTGCCAGGCCAATTGGAAGTTGCAGAAAAAAACATCAAAGAAAAAGGCTTTGAAAAGCGTATTAATTGTCATCCTATCAACCTATTAGATCACTCTAAGCCTTTCCCTAAAAATCCGGACATTATATGGATGAGCCAGTTCCTTGATTGCTTTTCACAAGAGGACATTCTTCAGCTTTTAATAAGAGCAAAAGAGGCAATGAATGAAAATTCCTCATTATTTATATTGGAAACCTACTGGGATCTTCAACAGTTTGAAGCTTCAACATACTCCCTGCACGCTACGTCGTTGTATTTTACAAATATTGCCAATGGTTGCAGTCAAATGTACCATTCAGAAGATATGCTGAAATTAATTGAGCAGGCAGGCTTATATGTTGAGCATTCTTTTGAAAATATTGGAGTAAGCCATACTTTATTTAAATGTAAAACTAAATAGTAAGGTATTATGCTAAAGGAGTTTGCATCTGTAAAAAACTACATACCACAAAGAGAGCCATTTATAATGATTTCCAGATTATGCAGTGTAAGTGAAAATACTGCTTCGTCTGTTCTGGATATTACGGATGAGAATTTATTTATAAAAGATGGCTTTTTTCAGGAAGCTGGTATTATTGAAAACATAGCCCAAACTGCTGCTGCAATGACGGGCTATCATGCTTTAACAACTAACAATGAAGTGAAAAAAGGTTATATTGGTGCAATAAAAAACCTGAAAATAAATAAATTACCTGAAGTCAACAGCCAGATTGAAACTACAATTACAATTGAAAATAAGGTAATGAATGTTATTATAATACAAGGTAAAGTAATGCAGCAAGAAAATATGCTTGCAGCGTGTGAAATGAAGATTTTTTTGGAAGAACGATCATCCTAAATAAGAACACAAGACACTAATAATGAAAGGATTAATAAATAGAGTTAATTCAAAAATACGTTTTAGTGAGGTTGACTCAATGAAAGTTGTATGGCATGGGAATTATTTAAAATTTCTTGAAGATGGAAGAGAAGCATTTGGTAATCAGTACCATCTTGGTTACTACGATGTTTATGAACATGGCTTTATGACTCCTGTTGTTAAGTTAGACCTCAATTATAAAAACACGCTTAGCTACCTTGATGAGATAGCAATCGAAACCGAATTTATAAACACTGCAGCGGCTAAAATTTTATTCAATTATAAGATTTTTCGTGTATCAGATAATAAAGTGGTTTTAACTGCAAATAGCACTCAGGCTTTTATTGATTTAGACGGTGTACTTCAACTAACAAACCCTGATTTTTATGTTAAATGGAAAAAAAGATGGGGGCTGTTAACATGAAACCCTCATTGAGGGAGCTGATATTAAACCAATTCCTCTGTAAATGGATACAATTAATTATCAGACACTTAACTATAAATTAAATTTGTGAAAAAAATATTTATTGAATCAAGCAATATCATTTCTTCACTTGGATTTACAACTGAAGAAAATTTTAGAAATGTTTTAAATGAACAAACAGGCATTAAGCAAACTTCTCTACCACAGTTACCTGGTACTGTTGTTCCCTTATCCTTAGTTGATGAAAATATTTTAACCGACAAGTTAACCGAAATTAAAAACCCTTCCAATTTTACAAAATTGGAGCAGCTAATTATTTTATCATTAACTGATTGCTTGCGTTCTTCAAAAATTGATGTTAAGAATAAAAGAACCTTGTTAATTCTTTCATCGACTAAAGGAAATATTGAGTTATTAGACACCAATTCTCATCAAGAAAATAAAAATGACCTGGAATTATGGAAAACAGCCGATAAAATTGCAAATTATTTTGGTTTTGTAAACCGTCCCTTAGTTGTTTCAAATGCTTGTATTTCGGGTGTTGCTGCCTGCGTAGTTGGCAAACGTTTGATTGATTCGAACCAATATGATAATATAGTTGTTGTTGGTGCTGATGTTTTAAGTAAGTTTATTGTATCTGGTTTTCAATCGTTTAAATCTTTAAGTGAACAACCTTGCAAACCTTTTGATGCAGACAGAGATGGATTATCCCTTGGGGAAGGTGTTGGAAGCATCGTACTAACCAATAATGAGCGACTTGTTGCCTCGCCAAAAATAACTTTACAAAATGGAGCAATCAGCAACGATGCTAACCATATTTCAGGTCCTTCGCGCACGGGAGAAGGTTTATATATAGCAATTAATAAAACAATTGGCAGTAATACCAATATCGATCTTATTTCGGCACATGGCACTGCCACACCATACAATGATGATATGGAATCAAAAGCTATTTACAACTCAGGACTTGAAAATGTTCCAGTTGTTAGTACCAAAGGTTATACTGGTCATACTTTAGGCGCTGCTGGTATAATCGAGACAGTACTAGGAATTGAAGCCATGAAAAAAAACACACTAATTAAAACGCTAGGATTCAAAAAATTTGGGGTTGTGCAACCAATAAAAATAAGCGATACAACAACTGGTACAGAAATACAAACAATGCTAAAACTTGCATCTGGTTTTGGAGGATGTAATGCAGCCGCTTTATTTAAAAAACATG
>JBNKJW010000076.1:0-17865 GCA_050291445.1 Bacteroidales bacterium
GAAGCACATCATCTACTTCATTAGCTTCAGCTCGAAGTATTAATATACGACTTCGCTTTGCTAATTTTTCTCCCTTTGGTCAAAGATATCGCTTCGCTAAGTTGTATCTAATGTACTTCTGACTTTTTCAGCAGACCCTAATTAGTTGTTCAATCAACAAAAAGTTTAGCAAAAGCATAAAAATGCTTCCAAATAGTATAAAAACTGGAAGTTTTAGAAATTTCATTGTTCCTTTTTTGATTCTAAATTTTAGGATATTTAATGTATTGAGGGGCAAATAACATGTTTTTTTATTAAATAAGGTCTATTTTTTCTTTTTTATGCTTGTAGTTTTCCAATATCTTTTTTGCGGTGTCGTTATCAATTCTAAAGTTGCTAATCATTATTGTTTTGTTGGTTTTGCCTCTCCCTTGTCCTTCTAAAAATACATTCTCGATAGATAAATAATGTTGAAGTTCATCTTTTAAATAGTAAATGTGAATTTTTGAATGGCGGTTGCCCCAACCTTTGGCCAGGTTACCAATGAATTCATAAGGATTTTTTGCCAATTCTTCTGTAACAGCTTTAGCTGCCGAAATGGACTGAAAATCGTTAAACAAGGTGAATTTTGGGTACCAAATTCCAAATTTTTCAGAATAAGGTAAAATGTTGGCTTTATAAACTGCACTTACAGATAAAAACAGAATGATAAACGCTTCAAAAAGCCAGACAATAGCCAAAATAAAACCCTTAAAAGTGATTCCAAAGATTGCCCACAACCCAAACTTATTCATTATTCCAATGGCGTGGAAAAAGTTTACTGGATTTATGAAATACCAGACACCTATGAGATAATTTCCTAATGAAGGTACGCTTTGTTGGTCTACAATCAACATGTAGGCAGCCCAGTGAATGTAAAGTGCCATAAAGCCACCAACTGCGGCCATTATTAATTGGTTCTTTTTATTTCTGTTGTGGCCTACCCTAACCATTAACCTGTTTAACATACCAATAGTTAAACCAAAACCTATGGTTAATAAGAAATTTACATAAACAACAGGGTTGTAGTAAATAATGATGGAATACAAATAGCCCGCAAAGAAAGCTAAAAGAAAATTCAGGAGAATTGTAAAAATGGTTCCGTTTGAACTCATTTTTCCAGAGGGTTGATAAAACAAACTTGCATTATTCATTAGGCTGTAAATTAAGGTGATTTAGAGCCACTAAGATATGTAAATACAGTAATTGATGAAAAAAAAGATGGTATTGTTGTTCAGCATTAGTTTTATCTATGCTTATTAATTTGTTGTGAAATCAAACTTTACATCACCTTTTATATTTATCCAAATAAAGCCAATCCTTTCTGTTTGCATTTTGGCGAATCATACGAATTTCTTCTAGCGGAATCCATTTCTTCATCTGAATTGATGCACGTTTTTGTGTTTTATTTTCTTTAATTTCTTTTTCCATAAATTCTGATTTAAATACCTGCCATCGAATTTCGTTGATATTTACTTCAGATAAACTATAGGTTCTGCTTTTAAGCACAATTTTAAGTGTATCGCTTTTTATTGTTTCAATAGGTATATGCTTTGTAAAATAACCAACTGATGAAATCTTTATTGAATCACCTTGAGTAGCAGGTAGCTTAAAATATCCTGAGGAGTCTGTTATTGTTGCATAGTTTTGACTTACATTAATCACATGAGCAAATGACACAGGTTTACTCATTTCCGAAACAACTTGCCCTTTTATAAGAACTGCTTTCGAATCATTAACTTGTGAATAGAGCGTTGTAGTAACACACAGTACAAGCAAATTTATTGTGATATTTCTAATTAGTGTCATGTCAATGTTATTTTGACGGTATACAAACCGCTGAGCGGGTTTGATTATAAAATGCTAAGCATTAAAATGAGCTAATTACACAACTTAAGAACCCGCTAAGCGGATAATTATAGCCGTTATTTAAGATGTGACTTAACACCAGTTTCAATTAAAAATTTGATTTAAAAACTAATGCTTACTCCAAAAGAGGGGATTGTCACATAATCACCATCCGAATTTTTTGTGTAATAGGTACCTATTTTTACCCCAATATCTTTGATATTTGATTGCCAGAAAGCGCACCAGGTATCATTGCTAAAATGCTCCCCATTTTTTGCAAACAAATAACCTACGCTAATTTTATGCGACCATTTTTGGTTAAATTTCAGGTAATATGAAACATTAGCAAAGTTGTAGGTATTGATGTTGTGAAAATCAGCTTCGTCGGGCATAAAAAGAAAGGTGGCACTGATTCCGAATTTTTGCCCTGGAATTGTGTTTTTCTTATTAAATGCAACATCTGCAATGATATCAACTTGTGGAGCAAATGATGAGTTGATTATTTGGGCTCCAAAGCCTGTATACAGCATAATATAGTCCTGGGCTTTTCCTTCAGAATAAATTAAGCGGGGTTGATCATTAAGCTTACCGTTATTGCTATCAAAGAAAAATAAATGTGCTTGCCTTTTGTGCAGGGTGTCTGGAGAGATTTCTTTTTTTGACTGTTTGTACAGACTATCAAGACTAATGGTTGATACCTTTGCAAAATCATTTATGGAATCAAGAAAAAGAAATGTTTTTGGAGACAATGATACTTTGTATTTATAATCTAAAAGAGAACCAATCTGGTCTTTGTAAAAAAAATACTTGTCTGGTGTCTTATTTTTTTGTGTTATTTGTATAGTTGAATGCTTTGGGCAATCTTCACAGGAGGATTTTGATGTAAACTTTATAAAATAGCCTTCCTCCTTTTCAAAAGACCTTATTTTTGTCAGTTCCTCAAATTGTTGGTAGAAACCACTGTATGTTTCATCAAGTTTACGGTTATCAATTTTTTTTGTAACCAGGTTTGAGTTCACAATAAGCAACTGACCGTAATCATTTAGTTTAATGATAAGCGAATCGTTTTGTGCTGTCAAAGTTTGAGTAATAAATACCCCCAGTGCAATTGCAAGTATTGCTTTCATATGGAAATGCATTTTATAATAATAGATTTTTTGATAATGTTATTTTTATTGATACTTCCGTCTTCTATCTTCTGGCTTCAGGCTATTTCGTTCTCAAGGTAATCAATCGTGCATTTTCAGCTCGGTTTGATTCTTCTTTTGCTTTGCCAAAGAAAAACATAAACTTTCGGTTTTTATTTTTCTTTACAGTGTTTGTATTAACTAATATTTGCTGATTATTTTGTTCTTTTTTTATATCATTTACTATAAATTTTGCTTTGTTCTTTTGCTGGTTAACGTAAACAGTATCAGTTACTTTGACCATGTTGGTGATGGTGTCGTGTACAATTAATTTTTCGTAAGTCTTTACAGGTAGGTAAACAATCTTTTCATTAACAATTTTTACGGTATCCACAATTTTAACTACTTCGTAATTAGTAGTATTAATGCTGGCCAGTTTTTCATTTTTTGCTTCAAGCTGAGTTTTCAATTTTGCAATTTCAATGTTTTTATCTGCAATTTGTTGGTTAAAAATAAAGCCCAGGCCTATTAAAAGAATAAACGAGGCTGCTGCCGAGTAGAACCATACAGGAATTACTTTCTTTTTTTCCAGTCGTTCTTCAATCCGGTTCCATACATCGCCTTTGTTTTGTTCAATGTCAGCGTAGTGGAACTCCTCGTTCTTTTTAACCTGTTCCCTTATAAATTCGTTATACTGCTGCTCGTCTTTCATCGTTCAAGTCTTTAATTAGTTTTTGCAGGAATTTTTTAGCCCTGCTCAGCTGCGATTTTGAGGTTTGCTCACTAATTTGCAGCTCCTTGGCAATTTCTTTGTGCGAAAAACCCTCGATTACATACATGTTGAAAATGGTTCGGTAACCAATTGGCATACAGGATATTGCTTTTAATACCTCCTGCAGTTCCATCGATTTTTCAACTAAACTTTCCTGCTCTACAATTAAATCATCCTCAAAAAAACGGATTTTTTTATTTCTTCTTAAAAGCATCAGACTTTCGTTCACCATAATGGTTTTCATCCAATTTTCAAAGCTGCTTTGTGTGCGATATTCAACCATGTCAATTTTATCGAATATTTTTAAAAAGCCATCTACCACAATATCTTCAGCATCGTGCACATTGCCTAAGTACCGATGACAAAGCCTGAACATTTGCTCATAGTATTTTTCGTACAAGACCTTTTGTGCTTTTCGGTTTTTCCGCTTGCAAGCGCTTACCAGTTTTTTAGGGTTCAAAATCTAGTTTGCTTTTTGTTTGTTTCGATTGATTAATGAATAGGTGGGTTAAAAGGTTGCATGGGATTTAAAATATAAAGAGTTACACAAAGATCAACAGAGAGGATTGAGTCAATGTCGTCTAGCTAAGGAAGAATTTGTATTATTCGTATCATTAGTTACCCTTCGACTTCGCTCAGGGGCCTTCCGGAGACTGAGCGAAGTCGAAGTCGTATTTCATTGACTAAACAACATTTTATGACCAATGACCCTAATTGATTGGTATTGAATCATTTTCAACAACTTCTTCATTTTCAGAAATCAATTTAAATTTTGCCTTTACCGGATGATGATCGGAAAACTCAAAACCTAAATCAAAGTTTTCAATTGATATACTTTCAATGTTTGGTGATATCAAAAAGAAATCAATGACAGTTGTTGGAGAGGTCTTTTTATCAAATGGGGTCATTACTCTTCTGTTGGTTGGAACAGAATTACTATATACCCACTTCCAGTTAGATGGGAGATAAATTTCTTCGATTACACTAAAGTCTTCATTGTCAAATTTATAGTTGGGTATGTTTGTTTTTATTCTAGGTGGGCACTGGTTCCAGTCGCCACCAACAACAATATAATTGCCTTTATTAAATTCTTCAGTTAAAAAGTTCTTAAGGTAGTCCATTTGGCCTTTACGCAAAGAACCATCATCGTAAGCCGAATTGTGGGTGTTGATAATAAGTAATTCTTTCCCATTTTCAAGCAAAAACCTTGTTACTAAGAAACATCTGTCTAGCATAAAAAGTCCTTTTGGGAAACCATAGTTTCCAGGAAATGAATAGCGTACAACTTCTGAGGTTTCATACTTGCTTAACGACATCAAGCCAGATAATACTTTCCCGTATGGCTCTAGTGGAGGTGTTGGAACCAAAAAAACATCGTAGTTTTTGCCAAAAAATGATTGATATTTATCAAAAGCAGCCTTTATGCTGTCATATTGATTGATGTTGTAGCTTCGCTTTGAATTTTTATCAACCTCTTGTAACAAGTAAAAATCAATATCCTTATGCGATTGTAAATAATTTAGCACACCATCAAGGCTTTTTTCAACATTTTCCTTTTCAGGCCTAACCTTTTTACCTCCATCGTAGAAAAAGTCCATACTTTTATCAAGGCCACAATAACCAATGTTCCAGCTTAAAATTGTAAATTCAAGTGTGTCAGTTAATTCTGCAGGGCTGGGGTTTTGATAAATCAGAGTAGTTGGTTCTGGCTGGTAATCCTTTACAACAGCTGTAAGAATTAAACTTACAAATGCCACTACCACAAATAATATCAGGTACAATATGCCTTTTAGTATTTTTTTCATGATTTTTTGGCTTTAATGATTTAATAAAAACCAAATTTAGTTTATTTTTTATATTTTAGAACCAGAATCAATGCTAAATTGATTTATACTTTTACCTAAAACTTATAATCAATATGAAAAAGTTAGCTGCCCTCTTTTTGACCGTATTAGCCATAAACTTCTCATTGTTAGGGCAAAATGACAGTACAAATACTGAAACTAAAGAAAAAATTAAAAAGGGTTTTAGCTGGGGAGGTGTACCCGCTATTGCTTACGATACTGATGTTGGGTTTAAATATGGAGCTGTGGTGAACCTTTACAGCTATGGTGATGGGAGTCATTATCCCGATTATGATCATTCATTATACCTTGAATGGTCAAGGACAACAAAAGGGAATGGGATTAACCAACTAATTTACGACTCTAAATACCTGATCCCTAATATGAGAGTAACAGCTGAGGTATCCTATTTTACTGAAAAAAATCTGAATTTTTATGGTTTTAATGGCTACAAAGCCTATTACAATGGCAATTTTGAAGATAAGGACCACGAAGATTATATTTCAAGGATGTTTTACCGACATTCGCGAAAGCTCTTTTTAATGAAAGCTGATTTTCAGGGAAAACTAGGTGAAAGTAAATTCAGATGGCTTGCCGGGATTTCGTTTAATAATAATAAGGTTGATTCAGTTGATATTGACAAGTTAAACGAAGGGAAATCAGGTAGCGATGTACTTCCAGAAGTTCCTGGTTTGTACGATTATTATGTCGATTGGGGAGTGATTTCGAAAGATATGGCGAAGGGAGGAAATAACACTTTCTTAAAACTTGGTTTGGTGTACGATTCAAGGGACATTGAAGCCAACCCTGGAAAAGGGATCTGGGACGAGGTACTATTATTTGTTGGCCCTAACGCATTTGGGTACGATGAATTCACTACTTCAGCACTTTTTGCACACCGCCAGTATTTTACTATTTTACCAAATACTTTAACATTTGCTTATCGACTGGCTTATCAGACAAAACTATCCGGGAATATACCTTTTTATATGCTGCCCTATTACATTGATTCTAAACAAACAAAAGACGGGTTTGGCGGCTCAAAAACTATCCGTGGAATACTAAGAAACCGTGTGCAGGGTAACGGAGTGGCTTTTGGTAATTTTGAATTCAGGTGGAAAGCAATAAAAACTTACCTGTTTAAGCAGAATTTTTACATTGCCCTAAGTGCCTTTATGGATGCAGGCAGGGTGGTTGATCCTTATGATATTGATTTATCGAATGTACCTACTAATTTTCAATTTGAGCGACTTGATGCAGATGGAAATTTAAGTTCTACCGAAACATTTAGCCGGGATGAGTGGTTTAATCATAACGATGAATCATTTCATACTGCATTTGGTGCTGGAGTTCATTTTGCACTTAACCAGAATTTTATTATTGCTGTTGATTATGGTTTTGCTGTAAAGGAAGAAGATGGAAAAAGCGGTCTGTATATTAATTTAAACTGGTTATTTTAAAATAGAACACGGATAAAACAGATGCACGCAACCCGGATTTTGGATTAAATTAGTGTTCCATCATCAGGGTTTAGGCTTAGTGGCAATCGAGTCCTGTAATTGTTTTTGTTGCAAATACAAGCTATCAGCTTCCAGTCGCTTTTGATAGCGGGCAGGATCAATTATTCCCATCAACTCAGGATATTTTGCATAAATGGCACTGGTTCTAACGTTGGAGAACAAAATAATAACCGTATCATTTTTTTTGTCCTTGATAAAAAGCATGTTAAACCCTCGCCACCAGCCTCCATGGTAAATCAATTTGCTGCTGTCAATCATGGTTTTAAGCCGCCAGCCATAGCCATAGTTTTCATTTGTTTCTTTTTCAAAACTAGTTGGTTGAAAGGCTTCTTCAAGGGTTTCTTTTTTCAATAATTTGTTATTTTCAAGTGCGTTGTTCCATTTCCATAAATCTGTAAGTCTAGTATAAATATTTTTGTCGCCCACAACTCCATCCTGATAGGTAGGTAAGGCCACTTCCCATTGGTAATGGTAACCTGTTGCCTTGAATGGTTTTCGAAATGGTTTGCCATTTTCAAAAATCCAGGTTGATTTCATCCCTACTTTTTCAAAAACTTCTTTTTTCATAAAATCAGAGAATGGAACTTTTGCTACTTTTTCAACAATTGAAGCAAGTATTACATAATTGGTGTTGCAATAATCAAATCTTTCGTTTGGATGAAAATAAGGGGCAGGAACGGTGTCTGTCATTAATTTTAATACATCGTCGTTGTTTATAATGGTCTCTTTATCAGTGAATTCATCGCAAAAATAATTGTAGTTTCCAAGCCCGGAGCGGTGTGTTAACAATTGCCAAATGGTGATTTCCGGGTAAGGAAAACCTGCCAGGTATTTGGTGACTTTATCTTTGTAATTCAGCAGGCCTCTTTCTTTCAAAATCATAATGGCTATTGCTGTAAATGGTTTACTTACAGAGCCTGTCTGAAAGGTGTGTTTTAGTGTAAGTGTATCTTTTTTTTGAAAATTGGCGTATCCATAACAATTGTGGTAGATCACTTTTCCGTTTTTTGCCACTAAAAGCCCGCCGTTAAACCTTGTTGCTGAATATAACTCTATAAACCATTTATCAATTTTAGGACTTAAATCATTATCCCAAACAACTTCCAGCTTGCTGAAAGGATTTTTGAGCTTTATAGCTTCATATTTTCTATCAATATTTTTAAAGCTACAAGCATTTATTAGTAATAAAAACAGACCAAAAAAAATCAGGTAAATCCTATTCTGCATAATTTCCTACTTAAAAAGTTGAACTCTTTCAGAGTTCTTCTATTTGTTTTATCATTTTACCCCCGGATTTTTTGTTTCGCAACATCCGGGGCTATTCATAGTTTAACCACTTTGTGGTTTTTTTGAAATCCTGAAAGGATTTAACCATTAATAAGCCGGTACAAAGTGCCGGGTTAAAGTAAAACCGAACAACAAAGAACCCAGAAATGGGTTCAACTAATTTTAAATGCAAGCTATCTTAACTATAAAACTTTTAAAAGTCCTGGATACTAACTTCTTCTTCCAATTTGTAGTTTGGTGCTTGTGTTTTGAATTTTTATTCAACATCCTCCACAATATTTTTCTCTGCATAATAAACATACCCTTTCACGTTGGGGTAATCCATGCTTTTTAACAGTTCGATGTATTCTTTTACCTGTTCTATTGATTCATCATACTGTTTGCCAAATTTATAATCAATCACCAGGGTTTCATCTTTGCCAATCAATACCCTGTCGGGGATGCGGATTTTACCATCAGTATTTAAAATCCCGTCCTCTGTTTTTACTTCCCATTTATTCGAAAACCAGCTAGCTACTTTGGGGCGGTTAATCATTTCTTTTACCTTGTTTATCAGCTTACTTTTTTCTTCCGAACCAATTTTTCCTGCATAATAAAACTCATCAACCAGGGTCTCAATTTCGCTGCCATCTTTAATTCTGGAAAACAGTTCGTGCATCAACGTTCCGTAATTTACTTTTTCCTGAATATATTCAATACTTTTCATAAAAAAGTCTTCGGAACTGTGCTGGATGCTGATTTTTGAGTTCCAATCCCCCGAAGGATACTCTTGTATCTCAAAGGTTGGTTTTTCTTTTAGCTCTTTAACAAATTTATCTCCGTCAAAATCGTTGTAATCTTTATGTAGTTCAAAAAGTTGGGTTTGGGCATAAAAATGCTTGTTTAAGTCAACTAAACCATCAAAAATTAATGGTTTTTCAATGGCGTTGTACAATAAATCAGCAATAGAGCCAGGTGTTTTTGGCTGCTTTTCTTTTACAGGAGCCATTACAATTAGTTCTTCGCGCGAACGGGTAAAGGCCACATAAAGCATATTTAGTGCATCAATGAACGAATACAATACCTCTTTGTAATATTCTTGGTAAAAAACACTGTTAACCAGGTATTTACGAAATACAACCGGAAACTTGCCTAATTCAGAAAAAGGAGTAATTTTTGAATCTGTCCACATAATAATGTCTTGGTTGGCGCTTGGTTTTAGTGGCCAATCGCAGAAGGGGATTAAAACCACTTTAAACGCTAACCCTTTTGATTTATGAATAGATAGAATTTTCAGTGCATCTTGCTGATCAGAGAGTTGAACAGAGTTATTTCTACCTTTTTCTTCCCACCACTGAATAAAAGCCCCTAAATCAATAGCCTCATTTTGTCCAAAATCAGCTACTAAATCTTGAAAGGACTGTAAATAAGCCAGTTGTCCTTTTAATTTGTTCAATGAAAAAATCCTACAAAGTCCTTCAGTAATTTCGTAAATATTTGAACTACGAAGATTTTCAAGCCTTCTGAAAAAATCCAGAGGCAAAAGTTGTTTGGCTTTGATAATTTCTTCATTAGCATAAAAGAAATCTTCAATTATTCGTTCTGGATCAAAAGTTTGGTTATAGACTGTAACCAATGCATGCAACCGGATACCATCATCAGGTTGGTGTAGAAAATGCATTGCGTTAACCAGAATCTGTATAATTGGTGAGTTGGCCAACATTAGTGATTCTGATGAAATAATTTGGTATTTCAGGGCATCAGGAGTAGCGTTCTGGTAATTGAGTAATAAGTTGGCCACTTCTCGTCCTTCACTGTTCTTCCTTACTAAAATAGCCAAATCGCCAGGGTGATAGTTTTTTTTGGTTAATAATTGTTCAATAACCTGAGGCAAATCATCTGACACCTCCTTTTGCCAATCTTTACTTACCCCTTTTTGATTGTAAAACTGGACTTTAACCCTGCCTCCCTTTTTTTTGTCTTTATCGGGCAGTTTTTGGTAAGTATCAGCATATGCTTTGGAAATCACTTGCCTGAATTGTTCGTCAAATCCTTTGTCCATCAGTCCTTTATCTCCAGCTTCCAGCTCGCTGTTGAACAAGTTTTGCAAACTGTCGGAAACAATTTTGAAAAAAGAGTTGTTGAAATCAATGATGTTTTTTTTACTCCGCCAGTTGGTTTCCAAGGTTTTATGTTCAATGTAAATGTTTCCGATTTCTTCATCTACTTTTGATAGCAAAAGGCTCCAGTCGCCCCCACGCCAACGGTAAATCGATTGTTTTATGTCGCCAACTATCAGGTTCGATTGTCCTTCGGCCAGGCTATTTTGTATTAGTGGCTTAAAGTTTTCCCATTGAAAACCGGATGTATCCTGAAATTCATCAATCAAAACATGTCTATAGCGGTTACCAATTTTTTCGTAAATAAAGGGCGCATCATTTCCTGCAATAATTTCCTTTAAAATTCGTGTGGTATCGCTTATCATCAGCAAGTTGTTCCGATTTCTGTATTCGGGCAGGAGCGAGGCTAGTTTTTTTAAAATTCCGTAAGCATGAAAAGCTGAAAGAACATTCAATGCACCCAGGTAAAACTTATAATCATTGCTGATTAAATTCATGGCTTTGTTCAGCAAAGGATTAAGTTGAGGAAATAGTTCTTCCGCTTTACTTTTCACCTCAGCACTTGCCGATTTTGCTGTCCAGCTATCCACATCATCAATTATTTTAATGATGGTATTGTTCGGTATGAAGTCTTCGGGCTTTTGGTTGTCAGTAATCCTTTTGGTCAGGAAGGTTTCAATATAGCTTATATTTCGACCTAGAGAAGTGCCAATTGGATTAGCAATAATCTTTTTTGCATCTTTACCTATTTCAGCCATTTGTTTTTCAAATGAAAGCTTGATATTATTTAAACTTTCAAAGTTTGCTGAAATGGCTTCATACTGTGCCTCTTCATCCTCATCAGCATCACCTGTTTCAAATTCCTCCTTGAAAATTTCGCGGGCCAGTTTATTTATTTCTGAGCGAAAATCCCAGTTTTTGCCTTCGTCCATTTTGTAGTTGGCAAAGTGGATGAGCCAGTCGCGTAGGCTTTTGTCGGTATCTATCTGTTTATAAAGTAGTTCTGTGATTTCTGAAAGCACCTTCTCGGTGTCTAGCTCAATGCGGTAGCCACTTTCTACGCCAATTTCGTAGGTAAAGGACTTGATTACTTTTTGAACAAAACTATCAATAGTACTTAACGAGAAATAGCTGTAATTGTGCAAGATGCTATCGCGCACTTTTTTTACACTTTCCAGTATTTCGAAAGAGGATTTAGCCGCTGTACCTTGCCCATATGTTTCAGTTTTTTCTGTATTGCTGTTATTTGGCAAATTGTCTATAGCGGCTTGACGGATTGCATTTTCAAAAACATAATAAAAATCTGCTTTTTCTCCGTCTTTTAAAATTTCATTTAGCGATTCCAAAATCCGCTGCTTCATTTCTTCGGCAGCTTTGTTGGTAAAAGTCACTGCCAAAACTCGTTTAAAATTATCGGGGTACAAGGCAGCCAGGCTAAGGTATTCCTCAGTCAATGAGTGTGTTTTTCCTGAGCCGGCAGAGGCTTTGTATATTTTTAGTTTTGACATATTATTGTTATCTGTCAAGCCGCTTAGAGTTTTCAATTAAAGTGATAGTTGAGTTTTCATCCCATACATTTTGATATGCGAAAGCGGCTAGACGGGTTTTTGCACGAAAATAACAGAAAAATTTGGATTTGGAAACTAACAATCAAACCACCTCATGTTTGCGATAAGGCAATTGTATTTTTATCCAAAGTAATTAGGGCCTGCTGAAAAAGTCAGAGGTGCATTAGCTACAACTTAGCGAAGCAATATCTTCGACCAAAGGGAGAAAAATTAGCAGAAAAAAGTATAATCAGGTTTTAATCCGTCAAGCCGCATTAGGTGTTCAACTAAAGTGAAGGTTGTATTTATACAGTATGTATTTAGAAATGTGACAGCGGCTAGACGGTTTATCGGCTTTAGTTTTGTAAAATGCGAAAATAGCGGAAAATTTCGGATTTAGGAAGATAATTCACCAGTCCAACAGGGCAATTAGGTCTAACAGTTAAACAGATTGTAACTTCCTGTTAAAAAAGCATATGAACTATTTTATTTCTTTGATTATAAATAAATTATGTCTATCTAACTCCGACCAATACTTAATGGCAAGTTCTTCAATGTAGAGCCAGTATTTATCCGTTAATAAGCCGTAATTTTTTACACCATATTTTATTTCATCCTTCATTTGCTGGGCAATTTCTTTTTTTACAGATATATTAACTTTTTTGTTGTTAAACTCAAATATGGCCGATGGAATATTTGATATACTGTCTGAAATTGTAATTAAACCTTGCCCTATTGTTGCTCCGGTGCTAATCTGTATGCCATCATTAAAGCAACTTAAAGGCGGTTTATTGCCTGCAAAGGTAGTAATGTACATATTGTTTACGCCTACATTATAATATTCCATTGCACGAATGCCCATTTTTGCGCCTATTATTGAATAGATACCTGTATGACCATGTATTTCATTGGTCATTGCAATGGCTTTCCATTCAATTAACCCGTATTTTTCTATTGTGGAATTCACCACTGCTGAGTATTTGGGTAGGTAAAGCGAAGTATCAATTGGGAAACTGATAAAAACTCTATTATTTGTTTGTGTTGCAGAAACAAGTAACTTACCTATGGTTTCGTGTACAAAACTTTCCGGTATTGCGCTGTTTAGTGAAACCATTTTTACATTGCTAATAGTATCTACATCAAAAAGGATTGGAACAGTTAAGTACAAAGGTATTAGGTCATCCCATAATTTTAGATGGTTTTGAGCTATTTTATCTTTAACAATAGCCTGATTATGGACTTTAATAATTCGTTGTGCATAAATTGAATTGCATTTTTCCAGTTGGCTTATATAGCTACTATTTACTGTCAGGCTATTTGACATATTCGATACTATTTCAAGAGAAATACCGCTGTTTTTAATAAAATCGTAACTTTTCGGGCTGGCTTTATAATTGAAGCCTTTCGTGATATCCTGATTGTTATACCAAATTATTCGTTCAATTTTTTCAATAACATCAGGGTTTTGCTTAATCCAGTCGGCATATGTTTGAAGCGAACCTAATGCGATTAGTGTAATTTTATCTTTATAATTTGCAGTAATTTCATTTAATAATGAATTAGAACGAACTGCACTAAAAGTGTTTTTTAAAATATTCTCACCCCATTTTATATTTTGGGCAAATGAAGACCAGCCAGGTAATTCAAAATCAGTTTTCGCACTTACACTAACCGGAACTCCTTCGCAATAAAATGCGGATGTTAATGATTTTACTTTCAGATAAACATTATCTGGCAATAATGTGCCTTGCGAACAAGTAATTGCTAAAACCCTTATATCGTTTCCTGCCAGAAACATACTAAGGGAACGCATATCGTCTATCGCTCCGTCGGTGTCGATAATTACATGGTATCTAGGTTTGCCTGAATGACCAAGTACGTTTACCGACAGGCTAAAAACAGCAAGAATAATTACGACAATTTTTTTCATTGTTAAAATCTTAAATTTAATCCGGTTGTAAAGTTAATTTCAGGCATCGGATATCCATAATTTATTTCATATTTTTGATTTAGAAGGTTATTGCCTGCAAGAAAGATGTTTGCTTTTTTTAATATATCGGCACTTATTCGTAAGTTAAGTAATGTATAGCTTTGTTTTATTTCGGGCATAACCGATGTGTACAAATTTTCGATATGTTGCACTGATAAATTTGCATTCAGCATTTTATAGCTGTAATTAGCACTTAGATTAATTTGATGTTCGGGGGCTGCTATTAAGGCTTTGCTTAAATTCAAGTAACTGTAATTTGCTTGCAGAAAAAGTCCGTTGGTAGCTTTCAGTTTAGTTGAAATTTCTATCCCTTTGTTGGTAAATTCGCCAATATTATCACGAGTTACGTTTGGATATTGTCCAGTTACTTGTATTAAATTTTCTGTCTGTGCCATAAAAACGGTAAGTTCTGTAATCAACCTACCTTCAAAGAAATTTTGTAACCAAGCGATTTCATAATTCCACAGTCGTTCTGGTTTTAGGTTGGGATTTGGAGCAAAAAGGTACATTTCCATAACTGTAGGACTCCGAAAGCCTTTCGCTATTGACAATTTTATGGTTGTTTTGCTAGTTGGATAATAATTTAATCCCACCATTGGGGCTAATTCATTGCCGTAAATCGCATTGTTTTCAATACGCAAACCTGCACTTAGAGATAGTTCCTGTAACAAGTTTTGCTGCGTATAGGCGTAAACAGCCAACTCGTTTACTAGAATTAAGCTGTCGGCAGCCATTCCACTGTTACCTTTTCCGCCAAATTGTTTTGCATCAACACCTGTAGTAAGTTTATTGCCTTTAAAAAGCGACAAGGTCTGATAGAACATTACTCCACTGTTGCGGTCGGTTGAATGCCAGCCATCTGACAAATCATGTGTGCCGAAATTGTGATACAATTTTAAAGCACCTTCTGTTATATCATGTTTGTTTTCAATCGATAGCGCAGTTTTGCCCCGTAAAATGTCAATATTAAAGGGCTGTGGCTCCTCTTCTTGTACAGAGCCATTGTCATTGGCATTAAATTTTGCAAAATTAAAATCACCCGTTAAGTAAAAGTTATCATTAATACGGTACCCGATTTTAGTATAACCATTTGTTATTTTAAAGTCCGTATTTTGACGTATTCCGTTTGTCTGGTCATGATTTAATGATGCAAATACGCTGATTTTATCCTTTTTATATCCAACTGTTCCGTTGTATTTTTGTGTATTATACGAGCCGTAAGAAGCTCCCAAATTGGTAGTAAAACCGTTTTGATGTTGTTTATTTGTAATAATATTCACAACACCCGACATTGCATTTGAACCATATAAAATGGAAGCGGGGCCTCTTATTATTTCCACTTTTTCCACATCAGAAGCCACATAAGCATCAGGAAGCGGATGTCCGAATATACCTTGATATTGGGGGTGTCCATCAATCAGGATAAGTGCACTTGTGTTTGGTGAACTACTGATTCCTCTTATTGTTATTGAGCCTGAACCACCTGTGGAAACCCCAAATCCTAAAATATTTCGTTCTGTAACAAACACGCCAGGTGATAAGGCACTTATTGCAGGTAAAATGTTTATTTCACCACTGTTCTCAATACTCTCTTTGGAAATTTGAGATACTGAAACAGGTACTAACTTTCTTGCAATTTCAATTTTAGAACCAGTTACAACCACTTCCTCAATTGGTAATGTATCGTTTTGGTGTTGTCCTTTTGCAATATTTGCAGCAAGAAATAGTAGTATTATAAAAACTAATTTTTGGTTCATATTAATTTTAATATTTTAGGTTTTATACCAAGCCGCAGTTAGTAATTGGTTTGCCTCACAAGCTTGCAAACCAAAACTGCCAGTCTAACGGGATATACAAAGTTATTTTAAAATTTCAATTTACAATATTTCAAACTGGTTTAGTATAACTTCAAATACATAAAACCAACCTTTAGATTCATAAACACCATAAAAATAATTAAAAAAGGGTGCGAATAAATCTAAAGATTTACTCCCTCCGGTCGTGAAAAAAGTTGGTCGGTTTTTAAAATGCTTTAAACTTTTCAATAGTCTGATAGTCAGCATATTGTTGTTTTAATCATTAAGACTTAATTTTTTAATCCCATACGGATCGAATATGCGTAGTGCGGAATTTCAAGGCACTTCACTATCAACCGACCAAAGGGAGCCTCACGAAGCGCAGCTAGTAAACCGCTACATTGTTTATTAAATGCTTTAAATTTCAATTTTACCCCCGCATTACGTATATTTATTGTTGTGTGTTGTTTTCATTTAACCTAAAAACCATAAGTATCAGAATTTTGTGATGAATTAACCAATTCTACTCCTTCAATTTTTTATACGAGTTTGGTAACTTTATTTTGGCTGTCATTTCAATATTGAGATTGCCTGATTTTAGTGCAGATCTCAGATACTCTAGTGCTTAATTTATTGAATTCTTACTTGGGTGGTGAATAACACACAACGGCAAGCTAAAATGAGTATGCGCCCCAGTTGCTAAAAGCAACAAAGTTTATTGCTAGCATTGTCCTATCAAATAGCTCAGTTCGCATATTCATTTAGTTGGTTAACTACTTAATTTTTTCTATTGAATAAGACCATCCTGATTTTGTCGTAGCGCGGTTTTCTTCATTGAATTGATAGATATAATCTCTAAATGAAAATTCTTTATTGAATTTGTCATAAATCAGGATTTGGCTGTATCCATCTGTCACAATAGCAGAGCTGCTCTTGCCATTCGAGAAAATCGTGTCTTCCAGAACTTTTACTTTTAACAAATTATTGTCTTCTTCTATCTTAATTCTAATTTTTTTTCTTGAGTTATCGAAACTCGATTGAATAAGATACTCTCCCTGAACAAAATCGTCATACATTTTCATTTTTACTACAGAGTTATCTCCATACCCAGCACATTTCGTAAAATTATTCTTCTGAAAATTGATGTCTTCGATCATTGAGTTTTTAACAAATCCAGTATAGCAAAGACCTCTAATTGAAACACTGACTTGAGCGTAGTTTTTGCCTTTATGGATTAGATCTATTTTTTTTCCTTTAGGAATTCTGAAATCAATATTTTTGAAACTCTCCATATTTAGGGTGTCATAATACAAGTAGGTGTTTTGATAAGTGACACTGCCTATATCATTACTATCAAGCAGAATTTCTAATATTACATCATCTCCGTCATTCCATCTTACTTGATTCAAAGCAAAAAATTCCTTGTTATAACCATCGATTTTTACAATGTTGAAATCGCATCCAGATTTACACCTCCCTATCAAAACAACTTGACTTGTGCTATCCAGTATACTCAGTCTTGAATCTGCAAGACTAGAAGCAAGTACAACAGCAGGTTTTGAGATTATTCTATGTGTATAACTAGTGGTTTGACCTAGTGCTAATAGGGGAATGAATACAATAATCGAAAATATGAATACATTTTTTTTCATTTAGTTAGTAGTTAACGACCGGCTAAACAGCGTGCGCCTTTCAACCGACACACTTCAAGGCTGCAAATAGCCAAATTTTTAATTTTGTTTTTAATTTCATTTATCTAAAAGCCAAATTAATAATTTGGCGGTATTTCGCAACGCTTTGAGCTTTCAATCTTACTGATAGTCAGCATGATGTTTTAGCCATTGTTGAACTAAACCTCCCTTTCGGGAGGTAGCCTGAGCGCAGTACCATTTTTGCAAGTACCTACTCATAATTTTAATTAAAATAAATATTATGAGTAAAAGTACATTTTATTTGGAAGCTTGCCAAAGAGTCCCAGGTTTTCGTACTATGGGCGAAGAATTTATGCGTAAATTGG
>JBNKJW010000077.1:0-41450 GCA_050291445.1 Bacteroidales bacterium
AAAGTTACATTGTAAGTTGTTAAAGACAAAGTCACTTCTTCGTTAACATCACTGTTTACCACTGAAACTGTTCCACTTGCATCATCATAATTTGTTGCCGATACTGTATAAGCAATATCGTTTGCAAGGGCAACATTGGTAAAAGTGGCTATCCCTGAAGCATCACTGGTGGCAGTTCCATAACCATTTAAGCTTACAGTAGCTCCGGCAACAACATCAGTACCGGAATTAATTGTAAAAGTTACATTGTAAGTTGTTAAAGACAAAGTCACTTCTTCGTTAACATCACTGTTTACCACTGAAACTGTTCCACTTGCATCATCATAATTTGGTGCCGATACTGTATAAGCAATATCGTTTGCAAGGGCAACATTGGTAAAAGTAGCTATCCCGGTATCATCACTGGTGGCAGTTCCATAACCTGATAAACTCACTGTAGCACCTGCAACTGCTTCAGTACCAGAATTAATTGTAAAAGTTACATCGTAAGTTGTTAAATTGAGCGTTAATTCTTTGCTAATATCAGTATCAATTACTGAAACGGTACCACTTATATCGTCGTATTTGTTAGACGACACTGCATAAGTGATATCATTTGCAGGTAGCACCTTTGCAAAAACAGCTATCCCATCGGCATTGGTAGTGACAGTCCCATTGCTGCCAAGTTGTACATTGGCTCCTTCTATTGGGTTTACACCATCTGTTATGGTAAATGTTACCTTGTAACTTGCTGTTAAATTTGCAGTGTAAGCAGCATATAAATCATTTGTTGTGGCTCCACCTGCATATACATTGCCACCACCCGACCAATGGTTAAATTGAAACCCTGAGATATCTGGGGTGGGGAGGGCAAACTCAGTTAATTGATTACCCAAAAAAGCCCATGATCTAATAGCGGTTAAAGCAGTGCAGGCACTTAAATCAATACCTGGCAGTGAATTATTTTGGAAAGCATAATTTCCAATTGTGGATAAAGCTTTACAAGCGCTAAAATCAACATTTGTAAGAAAATTACCATTAAACCCATCACGCCCAATTACCACAACCTGCGAAGGAATAGTAACATTTGTTGAAACCCCTCCATAGGAAACAATAATGGTACTATCTGTTGTAGCATTTTCAGTACGTGCATAAATAATTCCATCAAATGGCTTACCATTGGCGGTTGTTATCTGGTTATCATTAAATACAGCATACCCTAGATGGGTAATGTTATTTGGCAAGTTAGTTTCAACAAGAGAATTATCACGGAAAGCGTTAAACATAACTGTATCTAACGCAGCACAGTCACTTAAGTCGACACTTGTAAGGGTATTAAACCTAAAAGCTCCTCTTCCAATATAGGATAAGGAAGTGCAGCCACTTAGGTCTACACTTGTAAGTCTATTAGAATAGAAAGCAACATCCTCAATAGTAGTTAGAGCGGCACAACCGCTCAAATTTAAACTTGTAAGACCTGCACTAAGAAAAGCCCAGGTTTTAATAGTAGTTAAAGAAGTACAGTTGCTTAAATCTAAACTTCCAAGATTATTAGAATAAAAAGCTGTGGCTCCAATAGTAGTTAAAGCAGTACAGGCACTAAAATCAATACTTGTAAGACGACAGGCTTTGAAGGCATCATCTTCAATTACTACTATCTGGGCAGGAATTATTATATTTTTTGAGGTACCACCAAAGGAGGAAATGGTAGTATAATCTATTGTGGCATTCGCATTTCTCCCATAAATAAGTCCATCAGATGGACTGCCATTAACCATAGTTATTTGGTTTCTGGTAAATGCACCTCCACCAATATTAGTAAGGTTATTTGGCAAACTAATTTCGGTAAGTGCATTACCAGAAAAAGCTTCTCCTCCAATATTGATTAAAGCAACATTATTACTTAAATCTAAACTTGTGATTCGATTGCTTCTGAAAGCATAGCTACCAATAGAAGTTAAAGCAGTACAGGTGCTAAAATCCATATTTGTAATGGACGAAATATCTGCAAAAGCACCATCTCCAATTGTAGTTAAAGCTATACAGGCACTTAAATCTACACTTACTAGAGGATTACCACGAAAAGTGAAATTTCCAATGTGGTTTATACTTGCAGGCAAAACCAGGCTTGTTATGCCCTTGTTATAAAATACTCCACTGCTCCAGTCCCTATCCAAAACCCCGGTTACACTTTGTCCATCAAGTGTTGCGGGGATGATTATGTCCGTAATAGCAAAATCGTAAGAACAGCTTTGTATGATGCCCCCGGTTACCACTACATCATCATCTGTTAGGGTATATTGGGCGGTGGTGACAGAGACAGTGGAAATAAACAATAAAAAAAACAGGCTTACCTGTTGTAGTAATTTAGTTACTTCTTGTTTCATAGTTATCTTTTTAAATTTAATCAGTCTTTAATTCAATGCTTTATTAAACTTTAACACTCCAGTCAGAATTTAATGCCGATTTTACTTTACTCGCTCACGCTGCGTGAGAAAAGTTCAAAATAGTCCAATTTCGGCAAAGCCTCATTCGACTATTTTCAAGTAGCATCGGCATTTACCATTGCAATTTATATTTTGCTTTTGGACTAAAACATAAATGCAATTGGTATAACGTGCAGGTTAATAATAACCAGTCAAGAGTCATTATAAATAGCAAAAGTATCAAGAGAAATCTTATTGAACATCCCCAATAATAGGGAAATAAAAGATCACTGTAAATGGGGATACTGGATTTGAGATTGCAGATATTTTAACAATTAGAAATACAAAGAAAAGACTTTGGGAATCCCCAAAGCCCTTTCTAATCAATTAATTAACTATATACTACTCTACTCCACTGGAACAAGAACCTCTTATCCCCATCCTCACTTCTTTAAAACCCTTTTAGAAAATATTTGGTTACTTTGAGTTAAAAGCCTCAAAACATAAACCCCTTCTTTAAGCTCCTTGACATTTAGGTCTATCCTATTTTGATTCTTAGTGAAAGACTTTAGATAAACCTTTTGTCCGCCAAGGGTATAAAGTTCAACGTTTGTAATTTTATCCTCAGTAGTCTGGGTGACTGATACAAGATCAGTTGCCGGGTTTGGAAACACTCTTATTTCACTACTAATCAAATCATTGAAGCCAGTTGTTGTTAAATTAACATCTTCACTAACATTGCTACCCACTACAGAAATAGTCCCGTTTGCATCACCGTTGTTTCCTGCGGCTACTGTATAAGCAATGTCTGTTTCAGGCGCAACATCAGTAAACACAGCTATACCTGAAGCATCACTGGTGGCAGTTCCATAACCTGATAAACTCACCGTAGCTCCAGCAACTGCTTCAGTACCAGAATTAATTGTAAAAGTTACATTATAAGTAGTTAAAGAAAGAGTTACTTCTTCGCTAACATCAATGTCTACAACTGAAACAGTACCACTTGCATCATCATAATTTGTTGCCGATACTGTATAAGCAATATTGTTTGCAGGGAGAACATTGGTAAAAGTAGCTATCCCTGAAGCATCACTGATTGCAGTACCATATCCATTTAAATTTACTGTAGCACCCGCAACCGCATCAGTACCAGAATTAATTGTAAAAGTTACATTATAAGTAGTTAAAGATAGAGTTACTTTTTCGCTAACATCAATGTCTACAACTGAAACAGTACCACTTGCATCATCATAATTTGTTGCCGATACTGTATAAGCAATATTGTTTGCAGGAAAGACATTGGTAAAAGTAACTATCCCTGAAGCATCACTGATTGCAGTACCATATCCATTTAAATTTACTGTAGCACCCGCAACTGCTTCAATATCAGAATTAATTGTAAAAGTTACATTACAAGTTGTTAAATTGAGTGTTATCTCTTTGCTAATATCACCATCTATTACCGAAACGGTACCACTTATATTGTCATACTTAGTAGACGACACCGTATAAGCAATATTATTTGCAGGAAGCACCTTTGCAAAAACAGCTACCCCATCGGCATTGGTAGTAACAGTCCCGTTGCTGCCAAGTTGCACATTAGCTCCTTCTATTGGGTTTACACCATCTGTTATGGTAAACATTACCTTGAAAGATGGAGATAAGTTTGCAGCATAAGATGACTGTAAATTACTTACAGTAGTCCCCCCCTGGTATTCATTATTATCAGCATCTTTCCAATAATTAAGTTTATAGCCTGTAATATCTGGGGTAGGTAGCATAAATTCTGTTAGCGGATTACTAGAGAATGCATCTGAGCCAATATAAGTTAGTGCAGTGCAAGTACTTAAATCTATATTTGCAAGAGAATTAGTATGAAAAGCCCAATTCTGAATAGTAGTTAACGCATTACAGCCACTTAAATCTACACTTGCAAGAGAATTATCATAAAAGGCTCTACCATAAATAGTTATTAGGGATGTGCAGCCACTTAAATCTATGCTTGTAAGAGCATTATGAAAAAAAGCATCTGAGCCAATTGTAGTCAAAGAAGTACAGGCACTTAAATCCACACTGCTTAAAGAATTAGACTGAAAAGCCCTGGTTTTAATATCGGTCAGGGCGGTACAAGCACTGAAATCCACACTTGTAAGAGAATTATAGGCGAAAGCCTGAGTAGCAATAGTCACCACCTGGGCAGGAACAATAACTTCTTTTGATGTACCTCCGTAAGAAACAATGATTGTACTATCAATAGTAGCATCAGCCTTGCATGCATAAAAAATCCCATCGTGTGATATGCCATTGACCATCGTTATTTTATTGCCATTAAAAACAGACTCTCCTAAGCTGGTAATGCTGTTCGGCAACTTAATTTCAGTAAGGCTATTTTCATAAAAAGCTTCAAAATCAACATTAGTTAAAGCAGTACAGGTGCTCAAATCTAAGCTTGCAAGATTGTTTCCACGAAAAGCAAAGGCTCCAATAGTAGTTAAGGCTGCACATCCACTTAAGTTTAAACTGCTAATAGAATTATCCCAAAAAGCCATACTCTCAATAGTAGTTAACGAGGTACAGGCACTTAAATCTATACTAGTAAGAGATGTGCCCAAATAAAAAGCACTCTTAAAAGCACCTTCTCCAATAGAGGTTAGGGCAGTACAGGCGCTAAAATCTACACTTGTAAGAGTGTTCGAAACGAATGCATTTGCTCCAATAATTACAACCTGCGATGGGATAATTACACCCGCTGCTCCCCCTCCGTAAGAAACAATCGTGGTATAATCGATAGTGGCATCAGCCTTACGCGCATAAAAAATCCCATCGGATGCTGTACCATTGACTTTAGTTATTTGATTGTAATTAAATGCAGATTTGCCTATATGTGTCAGTCCATTTGGTAGATTAATTTCAGTGAGGGAATTAGAACTAAAAGCATTATCACCAATGTATGTTAAACTGGCAGGCAATTCTATGCTTGCAAGGCCTTTTTTATAAAACACCGTATTGCTAATCCCTGTCACGCTTTGTCCGTCAAGTGTTGCGGGGATGATTATGTCTTTAATTGCAAAATCGTAAGAACAGCTTTGTATAACACCATCCGTCACCACGACATCATCATCCGCTAGGGTATACTGCGCGGTGGAAGCAGAAACCGTGAAAAAAAACAATAAAAGAAACAAGCTTAATTGTCGTAGTATTTTGGCCCCTTTTTGTTTCATCGTAATCTTTTTAAATTAAATCAGTCTTTATCTTAATGCTTTACCAAACATTATCACTCAAGTCAGAATTTAATACCGATTTTACTTTACTCGCTCACGCTGCGTGAGAAAAGTTCAAAATAGTCCAATTTCGGTAAAGCCTCATTCGACTATTTTTAAGTAGCATTAGCATTTACCATTGTAATTTATATTTTGCTTTTGGACTAAAATATAAATGCAATTGGTATAATGTGCAGGTTAATAATAACCAGCCAAGAGTCATTATAAATAGCAAAAGTATCAAGAGAAATTTTATTGAACATCCCCAATAATAGGGAAATAAAAAATCACTGTAAATGGGGATACTGGATTTGACAATTTTAACTGGATTTTTGTGCTATTCCGTACATCCACACACTTTCAGGCAAAGTAGAGAAAGCCAGGGGTATTGACTTTGGGGACAAAGTTCTCAATGGCTTTTGGAGTTATTACCATAATTATTGATTCAGAAGGAAACAGAATTAGACTTTATGCAGAAAGATGAATTAAGGATTCTCAAAGAATATGATAAAGTTCCAGGCTCTGGAACTTTTAAAACTTTAGTTTATTTCTAAATTTTTGCAGTAACCTCAACAATTTGTTTCTTCAAAGCTTTTTCTCGAAACTTTTATTTCATCCATATTGTTTTTGGCCCATTGTACCAGGCTGTGTAGGTGGGGTATAAGTGTTTTTCCACGATGAGTCAGTTTATATTCTACTTTTGGAGGTATTTGAGGGTAAACCGTTCTAATGATAAGCCCATCGGCTTCAAGTGACTTTAAAGTTACAGTAAGCATTTTTTGAGAAATTGTTCCAATATATCTATGAATCTCGCTAAAGCGTAAAACCTGTTCTTCACCAAGGAGAAGAATAACAAGCATCGACCATTTACCACCTATCCTGTCTACCACATTTCTTACTGGACAATATTCCGGATTACCATATTTTTCTAATTTTTTTTTATCCATATCTGGCTGATATTTACCATTTCTAACTCAAAAGTAAGTACTACACCTTTGTGTAAGTTCTTGTTTATTTTACAGTGATGTTGTACCTTTGACTTACCAAAAGTAAGTAAAATACTTTATTAAATCAAGTATAAATAAAAAGAACAGAAAAATGAGAATTGGAGTAACAGGAGCGACAGGACAACTTGGTCGTTTAGTAATTGAAAAATTAAAGGAGAAAGCCGGAGCTGAGAATATTATCGCATTGGCCCGTTCCCCTCAAAATGCAGCAGATTTGGGAGTTGAAGTGCGGGAATTTAACTACGATAAACCAGAGGACCTAGCGATGGCATTATCAGGAATTGACAAACTTCTATTGATTTCAGGAAGTGAAATCGGAAAGCGGATCCCGCAACACCTCAATGTAATTAATTCTGCAAAAAAAGCTGGCATTAAGCTTCTTGCATACACTAGTTTACTTAGGGCAGACAACTCATCAATAGCATTGGCATCTGAGCATTTTGAAACCGAAAAAGCATTGACAGCATCAGGTGTTCCTTATGTTCTTTTACGCCATGGCTGGTATACAGAAAATTACACCAGTTCGCTTGCTGATGTTATTGCTTTAGGAACGTTATATGGTAGTTCAGGTGAAGGCAAGATTTCATCTGCTACGCGCGAAGATTTTGCAGAAGCGGCAGCTGTAGTTTTAACCACCGATGGACACGAAGATAAAATTTATGAACTTGCTGGTGACGAAGCCTTTACAATGAGCGATTTTGCAGCAGAAATTTCACGCCAGACAAAGAAAGATATCCCCTACGTAAATATTCCTGAAAAAGATTATGCCAAAGCACTTATACAAGCTGGTTTACCAGAACATTTGGCTGATTTTTTAGCAGGCTCGCACGTTTCAACTGAAAAAGGGGACCTTTTTGATAATGGCCATCAGCTTTCAAAATTAATAGGGCACCCTACAACATCTTTGGCAAAGGCAATTTCTGATGTTTTATCGAAAATTGAATAAAATAGTTTGCTGAATGCATTTTTGAAAGAGTTTATGGATCTATATCTGTAAACTCTTCTTTATTATAAACAACACTTACTAAAAAAGAATTAATTTTGCTGAGTATATAATTCTTTTTTCATTATTGTCCTTCCTCTATATCAAAAAGAGAAAAAGATGCTCAACTATGGAAAATATAGAAAAAGCAGGTATCTTACAATCACTGAAGATATTGTTAAAAAGGGTAGTTAGGGCTCACTGAAAAACGCCTAAGCCTATTAAAATTAAATATTTACATAAAAGAAGTTGTAAAAAGGTGCAAAGGTTTTAAAAAAATAGTAATTTTTCTTTGCATTAACTTTATCTTCAAGCAGCAAAAAACTAATGATTATAATGCTAGTCAGAGGCCCTAGTTAAATGAATAAATTCTTAACAATAGTAACAATTTTTATAATGAACATGATGAATGCGCAAAACAATCCCACCATAGTCGGAATATATAGCCTGGGTCCTTCTTCACCTGAGGGAGGCAGTAATTTAATAGTGTTAGAAAACGGGAAATATGCCATTATCTATTTTGGAGGCATTCAAGTTGGGCATTGGGAATTTATAGATGATAAGGTTTGTAAATTTACTCCCAATATAAAAGAGCAGGAGTTTGAATTATTTGGACGGCATAATAAAGACCTGAATGATAGTACCAGGATATCTTTTATGGGCTTTGAAGAAAATGAGACATTTTTTAGTACAGGCAAAAAAAATGAAAATGAGAATATTATCATGAAAAGAGTGTTTAACCCAGGTGCAAATTGTTTTTCTTATCCTTACGTACATAAGTTTGGAGCGATTGAGAATAATATATTATTTATGGCCACGGCTTACAATAAAAAGAGCTCCCCTGTTATTTCTTTTAAAAACCCTGTCAGATACAATGATTTTGTTGCATTTTACTTTCATAAAGATGAAAACACCAGCCAACCTTTTTTTACAACGTTTAAAGAAAACAAACTCTTTTTTAATGATGGGAATTATTCTCAAAAATCTCCCCTGGAGGAAAATGATGAAGATATAAAGTTTGTAATTGATTTTATCCATAAGGATAAAGAAAAAGACAAGGTTTATTTTAATCCTTTTTATAATTTCTTTGAAGGGGATATTAACGAGACTTATATTTTTAATGAAGAAAAAGGGGCTTTCATTGATACAAAATACTATGCTGAGGGCGTAGAATATTCCAACCCTGAGGCTGAATATGATAATATGTCGATAATATATTCCTTTGATAAACTAAAAGACAGCACTATTGAAATGGTTAAATACCAAGCAGATGAGAATTCTTTGTTCTATGTTATTTGCGATTAGAAAACAATTGACCCTCATTATTCATACAAAAACATAGTCCATTGTTTGAAAGTATTCCTGTTAAAGGGATACAATGCGGGAAACCCCGATTTAGTAATACTCAAATTTAGGCTATTGGAAATGCACTAAATTGTTAGTATTACTTAATCGTTGAAAATTTTATGAATTTTCCGGGTTAAGTCAAAGTAAAATCCTAATAACCTGAGTTCGACATAAAATATTCACACAGTTTGAATATTTTTAATCGAACTCAGGTTAATACGTTTGGTTATACCGAGCCGCTGTTAGTAATCTATGATAAAACATTTTTATATTTCCTCTTTTTTAAGTATGCCAACAAACTAATCATTACAACCAAAACAACAGCAATATACACCCAGCCTGGGATTGGTATCGGATCTCCTGTAGCATAAGAGTGCAAACCCGATAAATAATAGTTTACTCCAAAATAGGTCATAATAATTGATGCCAACCCAAAAACTGATGCTAAATTATACGCAAACAGCCCTTTCAATTTAGGAATCATTCGCATATGCAGGATAAAGGCATATACAAGTACCGAAACAAGGGCCCATGTTTCTTTTGCATCCCAACCCCAATATCTTCCCCAGGACTCGTTAGCCCAAACTCCTCCAAGATAAGTCCCGATGCTAAGCATAAATAAACCACCTATCATAGTTAATTCACTTATATAGCTCATCTCCTTAATGATTCTTTTTATCCGATCTTTATTCGATTCAGTAATAACAACCATTAGGATTAGGTTGATCAAGCCAATAATAGCACCCAACACCAGAAATCCATAACTTCCAGCTTCCATTGAAACATGAATAGTGAGCCAATAGGATTTTAAAACGGGTGCCAATGGTGTTATTTCAGGATCAAGAAAACTTAGCATAGACACCAAAAGTATTGTTGCAGCCAACACCATAGTTGCAGCCAAACCGCCAAACGATTTCCTGGTAAAAAGTATACCAGCAAGGGTCGATGTCCATGCAATATATATCATTGATTCATAACCATTGCTCCATGGAGCCCTTTCGGAAATAAACCACCGCAATCCCAGGCCAATGGTATGAAAAACAAAACCAAGTACAACCAGCGAAAACAGTACCTTATGAATTTTTCTTAATTTAATATTAGGTTTAAAAACAGATAAGAACAAAAAGAATAAAAAAGTAATCCCAAGTAAAATATATAATATGGCTAAACGGGAGAATATTTTTGCATTGTTAAGAAAAATTTCTGCATTAATCTTTGAAGGTGACGGTACTATCTTCCCCCCTTTTCTATATTGATAATCTTTGAGTTCGTTTAACAGGCTATCGGGATAACTATAATTATTGGTTGCAATTGCCGTTTTAAGTGCAGTGCCATATGCACTAAAAAATTTCTCAGCCAGGGGGTTATTTTGCATATCCTCATGATTATGAGCACGATATGATAGCCAGGTATTATTAGGATCGTCAGGATTGGGAATTATTTTTAACAAACCTCCCGAAAATGCCATATTTAAAATATTGACCCTTTCGTCTATTTTCAACAATTCTTTTTCATATACAGCCCTGTCTGTTGGGTTCATTCCATTTATCTTCTGCATTTCACTGGCTAATTTATATTCTCCATTTTCAGAAAAGAAATCCCTGAACGAAGCATATCCTCCATTTACACCTAAAACTTTCTGAACATCAGGGTGCTTACCCAATTTAATCATCTTAACATCAACCCACTCATTACTATTTACAAATAAGCTCAATAGTATTTGATCTGCTGTTAATCCAAACAAACTCTCTTTTCTCGAAATTTTTCGTAAAATCTCCCTCGACAAGGTATGTACAGGTTTCATTCTTCCTCTAAAATCCTGTACAATTAGCCTACTGAATTTATCAGCATGTTCAAGACCTACTGCATGCTGGACATTTTCATCATTTTGTCCCGATTGTGCAAATGAAATTGTTGACGATAAAAGCATCAATATTGCAATAGCAGTGCCTTTTTCTCTAAGTTTATTCAGGCTTTGAATTACCTGGTGAAACCTTGTTTTCTTATTAAAAAGAGTCCAAATCATTCCAATTGTCAACAAAATATAGCCTATATACGAAATTAATGTTCCCCAGAAATCATTGTTTACACTTAAATAAGTGCCTTGTTCATCTTGATCAAATGATGATTGAAAAAAACGGTATCCTCGGTAATCCAAAATATGGTTCATGTATATACGATAATCTTTTTTTACATTATTTTTATCATCAATCAACTGAACTTCACTTGCATAAGATGATGCACTATTTGTTCCTGGATATTTGTCCATAATAAAATCATTTAATTTTATTGAAAAAGGCACAACAACTTCTTTGGAGCCATAAGCAACTGAAAGGCTTAAACCATCAAAATTAAGCTCATTGGGTTCTCCCGGAGCACCTTTACGTTCATAAACCATTGTTTCCTGTGTTTTCCCGTTAACAGAAATGTCCATTAAAAGGGCAGTCACACTCTCGTTTTTCACCTTGGGTCCCTGAGATTCAATACTTATTTTCCCTTTCTTATTAAATTCAGGCATTACAAAATTATTTTTACCATCAGAGTATAACGAACGTAACATCAATGGCTTATAACCACCAGAAGGATAAATAGTATCCTTTTTTTGTGTAGCCATAACCATTTGGGTAAATGTTCGATCACTATTAAATAATAATGAGTCATTTTTATAGCTAATATTTATAGCTCCGGAATAGATATTGTTGGTAAAATTGAAGGTGACATTACCAAACTGCTTAACTTCCCCCTCACTAATAAAGTATTCTTCTCTACCATTCATCCCCGACACAACAACTTTTAATGTTGGCAAACCATCACTACTTTCCGTAACAATTTGTTTTGGATTGGGTATAAACTCTTTTACTTTAACTTCAACAAGGTCGTTATTAACAAGATACGATTCACTCCAGTTATTGTTTCCAAGAGTTGCAAACAACACCGGTTCATCAAAATTGTAGATTTCATTATTTTTAATTACCCTGAACTTTAAAAATGAATTACTCGATAAAAAACTATTTGAAGTATTGTTTTCACGAATATGCATAATACCTTCTGTTCCAAAAAATCTAGTAACAGCAGCACCTATCAGGATAATTATTATTGAAGCATGAAAAAGTAATACCGCCCATTTCTTTAGTTTAATCATTTTAAACCTGAAAATGTTTACAATTATGGCAGCTGCAAACAGAACCAGCAATAACTCAAACCACCACGATTGGTATACAATTTTTTGTGCCGAACTGGTGCCAAAATCATTTTCAATAAAGGTTGCCACACCAATGGATACAGCAAATAATAACAGGTAAATTCCTGCAGCCCTCATATTTACAAAAGAGCGTAAAATTTTATTAATTGGAACAAATAGCTTATTCATAAAAAGTATATGTATTTATTTAATAGTAGTGTTTGATTTCAAAATTAAGTATCAATGTCGTTTTGTTAGCATTTCTTTCGTCATTACGAGGAGGAACGACGAAGTAATCTCTATAACAAAGGATTACTCCTTGCAGTCGTGAGAATAGTTGCTTCGCTTACGCTCGCAATGACGATCATTAATTTTAGCGACTTAACTAAACAACATTGAATTAAGTTCAACAATTTCAGGAATTGATCAAATAGCTTATGATATAAATTATTACATCATATATCATTAATATATTCCAAAATTGCACTTTAAAATTGTTTTAATACAAATTAATGTGGTATTAATTCGGGATATTCTGGAGGTAAATAGTTGATTTACAATAATAAAATATGGAACCCCGAATAAATAAAAATTATTATTTAAGGAACAACAGTACCGTTTTCTAAAATTAAATCGTATTTATAACCAGCCCCAAAATCTCTATTCAGACCAACAACAGCACGCATTGTTACGATTGATCCTTCCTGCACAAAGGTGTCGGATGTAATTACAAGATCGAAATCATTTTGACTACCATCTGCAATATGTATCCAGTTTCTGTTCATAATACCCGGGTTTATTTTCACACATTTCCCACTTACCTGTACAGTTTTACCGTTGTATTTTTCTCTATTTTTAACTAATTCTGAGATTTTTATCGAACCAGCTTTTTCAATTTTCAAATTGGGATCTACTACTGGCTTAACTTTCTTCTGAGGTTCCATGTCAATTTCAGCATCATTATTCACATCAGTTCCATGATTTGATGCCACTACATTTGAAACCAAATAAATTGTATCAAATATCCTATTGTATTCCTTACTTTCGAAATTTGTTTTAAGTAGCCCTCCTTTATAATAATACGTTCCCCCTTTAGTATACTTTTGTTTAGTAGTGGCTATCCAAAATTGTCCATCACCTTCTTCTACATAGAGATATACGTATCGGGTAGCAGGTAGCACCTCCTTTACAATTACGGCATGCAAATCATCTTCAAATGAAGTGTTTGCCTCACTAACAGATGACACTGAAGGCTCTGATGAAAATATCCCCGTACTTTTTTCAGGGTCTCCATTTTTACTTGATGCAGAAATCACCTTTGGATCACTATTGCATGCATTTAAAACAATGAATACAGTGATAATAAACAACACCAATTTAAAATTTAAATCCATAATTTATTATTTTCTTTTAGTGGAAAATCGTTTTATAATTTTAGTATAAATTCTATAATTATTTTCGTCGTTAAAGTTTGATAATTCACCAGATATACTAAGCATAAGTTTCCTTGTGAAATTATATGAAAGATTGGCTCCGTAATAATTCTGCCCTTGAATCCCATCATTGTTTAAATAGTTATATTCAACATTCCTGTAATAAAATTCAGCATATAACTTATTATCAATTAAGGTTCTGGAATGTCTCACAGATAGCATTTTGCTACCAAGATAATTTGATGTATTCTTGTTATATGAAACAGATAAACCTCCCTCCATAAATGGAATTTTTGTCCAACTTATATATGCATAAAAATTAGAAGAATTATTGTTGCTATTATTCTGAAATTTTCTACCATAACTAAGTCCGCCCATTAGATGCCTTATTGGCTTATAATTAATTCTTGCTCTTAAACCTTGCCGTGCTTCTTCAGCAATAAGTTGTTCAATTTCAGTCTGGAAAGTTTCGTAGTAGAGCACTCTCTTCCTGGAATCATATGAAAGTGTTAAATTTAATTTCCTGTTAAATCTGTATCGTGCAGAAATATACAAATTAGTAAGCCTCAATTCATTACTTGCTAAACCGTTTACTTTATTGTATAAATCCAGCTCAACTGAAGAATAAACATATATTTTTTTTAATACTGTACTTGTATGTTGTAAACAGGTATACCTTCTATCTATTTCGGATTTATTTCTTTGCTCTATAACTCCAATTGTAGTTTGCGAACGAAAATTTTCCATGTCAGTCATCCTGCCATAATAAACACCATATTCGTATAAATTAGAGTTGAAACCATAATTAAAAATATCAGGCCTGAATCCTGCAATTAATCCAAAATAATTATTACCAACATATTTCTCCGCTTGTAGCCCGTCAATAGCACCTACTGATGAAATCTTATTGTTTATTTTTCTACCAAAGGCAATTGACATGCTTGAGTCAACATCAAATCTTAATGCTAAATCATATACTTTTAAATTTTCTAAATTCTGCGGAACAACACTATCTCCAACAAGAATATTTTGCCGATAGTTTAAATAAGTTTCAAAAGAAAACCTGGAATTGCCTATATGATCCGCATTCAACGAAAAACTTGGCATTACCCTATGCCTGTCATCCCTTGCACTTGAAATAGTACTATAAGTAGAAAGGGCAATTTTCCCCCTAACAGACTCCTTATATTTTGAATTATCCGCTTTGAGATTTTCAGATTCAATTATCTCTTTATCGGGCAAATTTTGTTCATCACTACTTCTTTCATTTTTTTCATACTTTTTTGGAGAATATTTAAAAGATACCTCATCACCTTTTTTAATATCACTATTATTGATTTTAGCACAAACACATGAACTTGAGGATTTATTAGCCACCACCAAACATGGTGATTTATTTCCTGCAAAACGCAAGGTATCCCCAATATTAATAGTTTCTGTACTATTAAACTTTACATAAATATTATTTGATGTAACAAAAGTAACTTTCCCACTTATTAACGGGCTCTTTCCCTGTCCGAAGATATTCGAACTAATAATTACCAAAAGAAGCAATAGATTAAATTTATTTTTCATATATCTTAGTCTCTACCGTCAGGATGGCATTGCAGACAAGCATTGCTCGCATAAACATAATTATTAACGCCATCATGTTTGCTGTTAGTTTTTGATTGCGTATGGCAGGTTAAACATGTAAAATCTGCATAATTATTAGTATTTGTATGACAATCGGTGCAACTATTCCATTCACCTTCATGTTTTCCACTGTAAATCGGAAAATACATCCCATCATGATCAAAAGTTGCAGGAGACCAGCCAGGGTTTGTGGTGTGGCACGATACACAGTCGGTTGGAAATTGGGCACTACTATGATTCGGATTCGTGGTATTATTATAATCGCCCTGGTGACAACTCACACATTCCGGAGAAGCATCGCTATAATTTCCTGTTGTATGGCACTGGGTACAACCCTGAATATCATGTCCTAAGGTACGTGGGAAAAAATCGTGGTCAAAGTCAGCAGGTGACCAACCTGGATTAGTTGTATGACAGGAGGCACAATCTGTTGAAAAATTTGGTGCCTGATGTTTTGGATCACTTGTCTGGTTGTAATCACTCTGGTGACAGCTTACACATTCTGGAGAAACGTCACTATAATTTCCTGTTGTATGGCATTGGCTACAGCTCACCCCATTATGACCTAATGTTAGCGGGAAAAAGTCATGATCAAAGGTAGCAGGTGACCAACCAGGGTTAGTTGTATGGCAAGAGGCACAATCTGTTGGAAAACTCAATGTTTGATGATTTGGATCTGTTGTTTGGTTATAATCGCCCTGGTGACAGGTTACACACTCAGGAGAAGCATCAGAATAATTCCCTGTTGTATGACATTCCTTGCAACTCAGTTGATCATGCCCAAGTGTAAGTGGGAAAAAATCATGGGGGAACTCTGCTGGCGACCAACCAGGGTTTGTGGTATGGCACGATGCACAATCTGTTGTGAAATTTGCTGTTTGATGATTGGGATCAGTTGTTTGGTTGTAATCAATCTGGTGGCAACTTACACATTCTGAAGACACGTCTGAATAATTGCCCGTTTTATGGCATTGTTTACAATCCTGTATATCATGTCCCAAAGTAAGTGGGAAAAACTCGTGGTCAAAAGTAGCCGGCGACCAGCCAGGGTTTGTTGTATGGCACGATGCACAATCTGTTGGGAAATTGGATGATAAATGATTAGGCTCAGTTGTTTGATTGTAATCAGTTTGATGACAACTGATACACTCTGATGAGGCATCGGAATAACTAGTTGTTTTGTGACATTGTTTACAGTCTTGTATATCATGACCTAAAGTAAGTGCAAAAAAATCATGATTGATATCAGACTCCCAACCAAAATCAAGTGGGTTATGACATTCAATACAATTCGTAGAAAATCCTGAGCTGATGTGATTCGGGTTCTGAGTGCTCTGGAAATCCTGGCGGTGGCAACTAATACATTCATTACCAATTCTATCAAATCGTAAACCGGTTTCGGACAAATGACAATCCTCGCAACTTAAATTACTATGGGCACCTACAAGCGGAAACCCATTTTCTTCATGAAGTTCTGGAATATTATCGACCAACCATGATTGTGGTGTATGACATCTTGCGCAATCATTACCTACCGACATGCTATGCATATCTGTATGACATGCAACACATTCTGATGGTGCTCCTTTAAAAATTAATGTTTTATGACATTGCTTGCAGTCAGTTTGAGCATGCAACCCTTCAAGTTCAAATTCAGTATTGCTATGTTCAAATTTAATTGTTTTATAATCAATTGACCAACCAGAGGGGTTATGGCATTGAGCACAATCTATCTTTAGATCATCACCATGTGGTGATTGAGCAGATATTGGCAAAAACCCCAATAAAAGCAACATAAGTAACAATAATCTATACATCTGGACCTTTTTATCTTGTATTTAAGCTAACAAATCAATTATTATGTAAGACTTCTTTTTTGAAAAAAAGTTGCATGTAATTTTTAAACAATGACTTTATGAAGAAAAACTAAGTCTTGAAAAGCCAAATTCTGCCTAATTAGTCCAATTTTAATAATAAACTAATTATTATAAATTATATTATGAGAAAATGAATTTTTCTAACAAGTCTTTCTATAAATTTAAAAGCACTTTCAAATTCCACGCGAATTATTTATGACAATCCTTACATTCATGTTTTTCAATTTTGTAGTATGTTTTCTTTTTTCCATTTACTATCTGCGCTTTATGGCATTTGTTGCACGCTATCTCAGCATGACGCCCTTCCAGCGGAAAACCTGTAGCGTTATGATTAAAATTATCTGGGTTCCAGTTATTTGGAGAATGACATCTTTTACAATCGGTTACTCCTTTGATAGCAAATTGGGTACCATGAATATTTTCGTGACATGATATGCACTTGCTTTCGAGTTTATAAAATTTCTGGGTAAATTTTGTGCTGTTTTTTATCTTTTTAAAATGACACTCACTGCATTTTACTTCTAAATGTTTACCTTCTAATGGCCATTTGGTGCGTGTATGATCGAATTTTACTTCAGACCAAGAGTCATTCTCATGGCATATTTTACAGTCATTTCCAGGATAAAACCTCTCAGCAATTTTCCCTTTGTGAATGTCCTGATGACAATCATTGCATTTTGAACCAAGATTTTTAAACGTCCACCTGTTTTTACTAACATGGCATGCAAAACATGGTGTGGCTGTATGAGCACCTTCAAGAGGGAATTTAGTTTTTTGATGTTTCTCTAATGTATACAAACTATAATCGAAGCCATTTTTCAGTGAATGACATTCATTACAGTCTGGGGAAACCCCGTTTTTCGCGAATTGCCCCCTGTGGTAATCTGTATGGCAATTTTTACAGGCTGAAAAATCTATAGGCGTGGAGTACCTACCTTTATGGCATTTCTTACAATCAACAGTAAGGTGCTTACCCTCAAGATGATAGTCAGCTACATTATGATCAAATGATTTCATTGAGTTCAAGGACAAAAAGCTCGTTTCGTTATGACATTTAGCACATTCATTGCCATATTTCCCCTTGTGGTTGTCATCATGACATGAAACACAATCATTTTCTTTTTTCTGGATTTTATCCTGAAAAACTAATTTAGGATTACTTGTTTTGAGGTGACAACTGAAACAATTAGCCTTTCTATGGCTCCCTTTTAATCTGAAATTTGTGGTATTATGATTAAACCTTCCCCTGCCTATAAAAGTAGAAAATGAAGCATCTGAATGGCATTGCTTACATTTTCCGGGGAGTTGTCTATTATGTGGATCTTTATGGCAAACCTTGCAATCGCCAAAAGGAATGTTACCAAATTTTTGGAATTTTTTCCCGTTTTCGGTAGTAACCGCATGGCATTCTTTACACTCCAACAGGTTATGTTTGTTTCTTAACTTAAAGTTCGTTTTGTCGTGGTCGAATTTCGCAGCAGGTTTAAAAGCCTCAGTATTATGGCATTTACTGCAATCATTTGACAATGTTTTTTGGTGATAATCTTCGTGGCAGGTGAAACATTTATGATCTAAGCCAAGAAATGTATTCTTTCTTTTTTTTATTTTAGGATTTTGAATGTTTTCTGAAACATGACACTTTCGGCAATCTGTTACTTTGTGCTTACCATCCAATTTAAAACTTGTCTGGTTATGGTTGAATGCATCTTTATTGAACCTGACCATATCGAATTTACGGCCGTGATGTTCACTATGACAATCGAAACAGTTTTTGTTAATGACAGATGGAGCCGCATGGTATCCTTTTTTTTGGTTTAAAAGCGCTTTTATTTCATTGTGGCATTCAAGGCACTTACTATTCGAAACTTTTGAACCCAAATCATGACACATGGTACAATTACTCATCCCTTCGAGCTTTGCATGCGATTGCGTTAATTCTCCAGGGGATATTTGACCGTAACTGTATACAGTAGAAAAAATGAGTGTCAGAATTATAATTATTTTTCTCAAAATGAATTATTTATATTTTTTAACGATGTATCCAAACCTTTTTGAGATTTCTACACCTGCCTTTTGCAAAAATGCGGTTGGCAGTTCACCTCCTGCAAAAATATATACCAAATCGTTATCAACTTCCTTTTCTTCCCCATCGCCATTTTTAATTATCACTTTTCCATCATCTATTGCTATTAAATTTGAATTAAAAATGACATTAATCGAATTATCGTTTAAAGCATTAAAAATTTTCTCTTTGTTTTTGGGTTTTAACCTTGAAAATTTGTCTTTTCGGTACGAAAGAATAACCTCGTTATCATCTTTAAGGAGTAAGGCAGATTCAATAGCAGAGTCCCCGCCTCCAACCACAACTACTTTTTTCCCGTTAATTCTTTCCGGCTCTAACAACCGATAGGCAACTTTTGATGAATTTTCACCAGGGATATTAAGTTTTCTTGGGCTGCCCCTTCGCCCTATCGCCAGCAATACATTATTACAAATATATTCATCGCCTTTATTTGTAACTACTTTGAATGTTTCATCCTGAACAGGTATAATACTTTCAACCTTTGTATTTTCAAGTATTTCCAAGTTATGATCATTTATAACTTTTTTCCATAGTTGCAATAACTCATCTTTAGAAGTCTCGAACAATTTCACTTTGCCATAAAGTGGTAAATTCATAGGCGAAGTCATTACAAGTTTTGCCCTTGGAAAAGTATAAACTGTACCGCCAAGCGAATCCTGTTCTAATGTAATACTAGACAAATTATTTTTCTTTGCAGCAAGAGTGGCCGAGATACCGGCAGGGCCTGCCCCAACTATTACTACATCAATGACATTCTCTTTTGTCGGCTTTTTATTTTTTACAATACTTTCAATGGCCTGTTGTCCCTGTTCAACACTGTTTTTTATCAAGCCCATACCACCCAATTCGCCAGCAATGTATACGCCTTTTGTATTGGTCTCAAAATTTTCGTTTACGTGTGGCAAATCTACCCCCCTTGTTTCAGTTCCAATCCGAAGGGATATTGCTTCTACCGGACAGGCATGAAAACAAGCTCCATGACCGACACAATTAGAGGTATTAATAACTGTTGCTTTACCGTCAACAATCCCCAAAATATCCTTTTCAGGACAATCAGCAACGCAAGCAGCGCTTCCGATACAAGTATTAAGATCAATGTATGGATGAAGTGAAACGGGCTCAAACAATCCTTCTTCTTTAGCAATGGCCACTTTTCTTGCCACTTTTTGAGAGTCTTTTTTCTTCTTTCTTAAATAAAAAAACACTGTGACTGCACAAATTATAAATACAGTTCCGTATACGGCTATTTGTTCAATAATTACTTCCATCAGAATATCCATTTATATCCAAACGCCAGGGTAATCCCAACGTGTATGATTACAATAATTAACATAATCAGGGCAAAAGGTAAGTGGGCTACATGCCAATACTTAAAAAAACGTTGCATGGTTTGTAATCTGGCAATTTTTCCTGACAGACTAATCTCATTTTTGACAATTTTAAGGATTGAAGTTTTTTGTTCTTTGGCCAAATCTTCTTTCTTTAACATCCTCTTTAAATCCTTCAATATTGCCTTTTTGTTTAGTTTATTCTCACTGTCTTCAAGGCTTGCAATCTGTTCTTTGATTTTTTCACCCAGTTTAAATTCATTATTTAAAACATTGGCTAAATCAGTTTTCATGCCTTGCAATTCTGTTAAGGTCAGTTCCCGTCCTTCTATTGTCCTTGGTATCTGAATATAAATAAACCGGCCAATTACTCCACTTAAAACAACCATTACCATACTCCAAAAAGCAATTGATACAATTCCACCAAATTTAAAGGCTGTATGGAAAAGGATGAGTATCGGTCCTAGTGTGCAAAGAAAAATGTGAAATTCAAGTAAATATTTTAACCTGATAAACCTTGCCAGGAAATTATATCTTTTTCTCGCTATGTATAGAGTTACTCCAATTAAAATTAGGAGTGTACCTACAATCCCAAGACCATGCCCAAATGTACCACTGGGTTTAAACCAATCATAATGAGCATGATAAAAACGTTCTTCAAGAGATGTATTGTAGTAGCTAAACCCTGAATAAATCAGATATATTATTGTAAAGAGAATAATTACGACGTAAGAAGTAAGTACAATCGTATGGATTAGTTTTTTCATTAATAGCTCTAATTTAAATAGAAATATGGTTAACCTTTTGATAATTATCGTATTTCAAACATCATCATTTAGAACGAATAAAAAACAAAAAAATTTCAGATATTAGGATATTTTGATACAAATATATGTATTTTAATTTCAATTATGCCTAACCTGGCAATGTATTATGTGATTTTCACTATTTCAACTCATCACCACATTAAATAATTCCATAATTAATCATCGTCATCGTCGTCATCATCATCATCGTCGTCGTCATCATCGTCGTCGTCATCATCGTCATCATCGTGCCCGTAACGTTCATTACTTTCAATTGTACTTTTTTTATGTTCCTTATTAATTGGCAGCCCCTTAGCTAAATAGGAAAAATAGAAGGAGAAGATTAACCACAGCAGAATATACACCTTTTGAAAGCCATTTAACCTGGCGTTTTCAGCTTCAATGTTCTTATATCCCGTAATTATTGATTGAAGTGTCCCCGTTTTACTATGAAGCACAGCGTCAACCAAGACTCCGAGTAAATGAACAATTACTAAAATAAGAAAAAAATTAGCCAGAGCCTCATGAGATTCCTCTAGAAAATCTTCGTTAATATTTAGGCCCAGCACATTATTTTCTGTAGCATACAATAAATATCCTGAAACACCACACATTAGCCCGATTACAAGAATTAACAACATAACTAATGATGCGACCGGATTATGACCAGCATATTGGTTTGTTTTTGAAAAATAATTCTTGATAAACTCTTTCTGATTTTTTAAACTGATGGGAAAGTCTTTGAAATTAGCATACTTCGGACCAAACAGGCCAAACAGAAGTCTGAAAACGATCAGGATTGTCACAAAAGCTCCAAAAGCGAAGTGAAGGTTTCTTAAATTGTCAAAATCTCCTAATGAATACGCAGCCACAAATCCAATAGCGAGCAACCAGTGAAAAATTCTTGTTGGAAATGTCCATATATATGTTTTCATAATCGTTTAAGTTTTTAAGATTAATGCACGTAAGTTTACTTCACTTTTAAAAATAATGTAGAAGTGAGGTAAACAAATGGGTTAAGGGAGATCTTTTTTCAAGAACAGTCTCTCTTTTCTAAACCTAATTTCACACGCCTTTAGAGTAAAAATTTAATAAAACGTTCCTATATTTTCCCAATGGTTGATTCCATTTCAATCAGAGGGTTTAGTTTAAGCACTTTCCTCTTATTTGTTTTAAAACAGCTTTATAAATACATGTATGAACACTCTCTGTTTTGATGTAGCTGTATGCAGGAGTGCAACTCTTAGGCATCCCTCTTCAGAGTTCCTTTTTGCAAAAGCAACATGTTTTGCACTAGTAGCAGGTTCAACGACATATGCATCCTGCAAATTTTCAACTATTTTTTTGTTTGCGCTTGTTGCATGCACTTTTATTGTTCCAGTATTGTATGATACAACAAAGTCAAAAAAACAAATTAATGCTACTTTCATTTTATTGTTTTATCATATTCTAGCTATTCTTATGCAAAGTTAGATCTGTTAACTTAAGATTTTCTAAAGCATTTCTTAAAATTAGCTTAAAAAAGAAGTTGTTAATTTTGATAAGATATGGTAAACAAAAACAGAATTGGCTTTTGTGAAATATACCTGCTCTATGCTCATTAATGATAAATGACATATCATGTAAGACTTGCTAGCTTCTGCGTTCAAAGATATGCTCCTCTTTACTAATTTATGAGCTTTACATGGATACAAGCGAGTACAACAATCAAATCTCAATACTTTCATACTACTCCAATTACTATCAGCCTGAGTTCGACGTAAATTTTATAGCTCAGATTAGCTACGCTGAGCTCGTCCTTTGTCCTCGGTTGAAATAGTATAAAATAAATAGATGAAAGTCGTTCCATTAATTAGTAACCTGAGTTCGACATAAAATATTCACACAGTTTGAATTAATTTTTAATCGAACTCAGGTTAGTAATATCTCATTAGTAAAATCTCACATCAACAAAGGAACAACTACCTACAAATTTTGAGTACCAACACCTGCTAATTTGAGTAATTCTCCTCTTGAAATGAGTCCCATTTCAGTCGTAATTTTGTTATACGTTTAAAATCAAGTGGGTATGAAAACAATTATAGTTGATGATAATGTTTCATTTCGTTCAAGTTTAAAAGACTATATCGAAAACAAACTTGGATACGAGGTAATTGCAGAAGCTTCAGACGGTATAGATTTTCTTGGGCTACCAAATTTGTCAGATGCAGATATGATATTAATGGATATTGCAATGGAGGCAATGGATGGATTTGAAGCAACTAAATTGGCATTGTGGCGCTATCCTCATTTAAAAATTATAGCAGTTACGATGTATTCAGAAAAGGTTTTTCTTGTAAAACTCATACAGACTGGGTTCAAAGGCTGTGTGTTTAAACCAGAGATTTTCGATAGTCTACATAAAGCTATTCAGACTGTAATTGAGGGAGAGTATTACATACCAGATAATATGTCAATAGAAAAATGAGGTTATAGAAATAAATTAATTTGAGATGGATAATACTATTTTTAAATTTAAAAAGCTTTTTCTCGAAGAAGCTTCCAGATTACTTAACAGCTGTGAATCTGATTTATTGCTTCTTGAAAATAAACCTTCTGAAACATCAATAATTGATTCAATTTTCCGCAGTATGCATACCCTGAAAGGCACCAGTGGAATGTATGGCTTCACTTATATAAATGAGCTAACTCATGATTTAGAATCGATTTTTCAGGAAATAAGAGATGGCAGAATGGAATTTAACAAAACTCTTTTCGACTTAACATTTTCTTCAATTGATCATATCCGTAAACTACTATCTGATGAATTGTTATCAAATGCCACATTGCGCCAGGAACATAACACTTTGATAAAATCGATACAGGAATTCTCCAATGTCCAACCACTCATTGAAGTTGAAGAGACTCAAAATAATGAACCTGTTAAAAATGAGACTGCATTATGGCATATTTTACTAAATACCACTGAAGAACAATATTTTAGAGGCATCAATTTCACAAACCTGTTTATGGATTTAGCCGAACTTGGGCAATTTTCGATTAGTAAGGTTGAAAAAGATTCATCATCAAAAACAGATACATGGAGTATTACATTAAGGACTAATTCTCCGGCACAAGAAATATCAGATGTTTTTCTTTTTGTTGAAGATGATTGTATTATAACCCAGATTTCAAAAAATTTAGAAAACATTCCAAATATTGAGGAAATATCAATTTCCGATGCTGTTAATACAATTGGCAATCCAAAAAACAATTCAATTCCCGAAACCTCACAAAAAAGTGTGAGAAAAAATAATATCCGTCGAATTACAGTAGATTCTACTAAACTGGATTATTTAATGTTCCTGGTTAGCGAACTAATTACTCTAAATTCCCAATTTTCCCTCTCTATAAAAGAAAACAATGGAGAACTTCTTCAATCAAGTAGTGAAAAACTTAACACATTATCAAAACAATTTAGAACCAGCGCATTAGAATTGCAACTTGTTCCGCTTAACGAAATGACTTTACGATTTCAAAGATTAATAAGGGATTTATCAAAAAGCCTGGGGAAAAAAATTGATTTTCAATGTTTCGGAACGGATGTCGAAGTTGATAAATCAATCATTGATAAATTATCCGACCCTTTGGTACACATTATCAGGAACTGTATCGATCACGGCATAGAGCTTCCAGAGAAGCGAGTTAAACAGGGTAAAGCTGAAACTGGAGTTATAAAGCTTTCTGCTCAAAATAATGGAACAAATATTTATATCAAGGTTGAAGATGATGGCAATGGTATTGAGCCGGAGAAAATCAGAAAAAAGGCAGAGAGTTTGGGTTTATTAAAACCGACAGACATTCTTGAGGAAAAGGAGCTGATCAATTTTATATTTAAACCAGGTTTTTCTACAGCTCAAAACTTGTCATCCATTTCAGGCAGAGGAGTTGGTATGGACGTTGTTCGAAGCAAAATTCACGAACTAAGAGGAGAAGTTTATATTGATTCAAAAAAAGGTAAAGGAACCGTGTTCACCTTAGAATTACAGCAATCTATTTCAATTATCGACACTTTACTTTTTAAAACTGAAAATACCTTACTTACAATCCCAATTGCAAATATTTCATCTTGTATGGATATTAGTGATTCGGAACTCGAATCGCACAAACACACCGCAACAATTGCCTACGAAGATTCTTTTATTCCCTTAGTAAATACAAGGGAAATTTTAGGATTAAATGGATGTTACGAGAAGAAAATTAAACTTATTGTTTTTAGAAATAATGAAAGCATGATTGGGATTTTGGCCGACAAAATAATTGGAGAACACCAGGCTGTGATAAAACCGCTGACCAAAACATTACGCAGACAGCGCTATTTAAATTCAGCCAGTCAGCTAGGCGATGGAAGTATGGCATTTATGCTTGATACAGGAGAGTTAATAAAAGGTCACTCTATTAATTCGATAATCAGTTAAAAGTGAATTATAAATAAAATTAAAATATTATGACTAATACATTCCTTTCATTTACTGTTTACCTTGAATTATTCGCTGTAAACGTAAGCAAGGTACTTGAAGTGTTACAAAATCAACATATCACTCAGGTACCAAATGTCCCTGATCATATTAAAGGGATAATAAATTTTAGAGGAGAGATTGTCCCACTGTTTGAGGCAAGGATTAAGTTCAATCTCCCTGAGCGTGAAGATAACAAATATGTTATCATTGTTCTGGACCTTTTGGATGAAGGTGAACCATTTAGAATTGGAGTTATTGTTGACAGGGTCAGGGATGTAATTAGCATCGATGATTCTGATATTAAGCCAGTTCCTAAAATGAATGGCAATTTTAATACCGACTTTATAAAGGGCATATATAAGCTCAATGAAGGTTTTATAATGCTATTGGATGTGGAGAAAGTATTCTCAGATGATGAAATCATAATGCTTAAAGAGAGTACAAAGGAGGATTTATTAATTCAAAATCAATAAGTTATGTTTAAAAATATAAAAATAAGAACGAAACTAATTGTAAGTTTCCTGTTTGTTGCAATACTTGCAATTATTGTGGGGTATGAAGGAATAAGGTGCATAAATGAATTGGCAGATGAAGATCAGATTTTATATAATGAGCACACTGTACCAATTGAGCACTGTGTAGACATGGGTATATCATTTCAGCGCATGCGTTTTGACATTAGGACTTTTGTCGAAAAAGATAAAACTGAGGACATTCAAATGTACATTGATCGTGCTAAAAAAAGAAGTTCGGAATTTGATGACGCAATGAGAAAGTTTGAAGGCTCTGATACCGATGAAATGAACAGGCCCAACATTCAAAATGTTAAAGACAAAAAATCGGCATATGTCGGATTTATTAACGAAGTTGCTCTCTTGGCACAACAAAATAATGATTCTGCGGCAAATTCTATTATTGACAATAAGATGGAACCTATTAATGTAGAACTGCAAAAAGCCATGGATCTATTAATAGGAGAATCAATTCATTCCGCTGGCCTTTCGGCAAAGAAAAATCAGGAATCAGCTGCTTCATCAACCACATTTATGATAGTTCTGCTTCTTTTTATAGTGTTTGTGGCTACAGCTCTGGGTTTTTTTATTGCAGCTAATATCCAGAATATTATAAAAACAGTAGTGAAAGAGGTAAACCAATTAACAGAAAATACGATGGCAGGCCTTTTAGGTTCTCGTACAAATACCGAAAAAATTAATTTTGAATTCAGAGCAATTCCTGAAGGTTTTAACAAGGCACTAGACGCAGTTATCGGCCCATTGAATGTTGCAGCAGAATATGTTGACAGGATTTCAAAAGGAAATATCCCGCCTAAAATTACTGATAGTTACAACGGCGATTTCAATGAAATCAAAAACAACCTGAATTTATGTATTGATGCAATAAACAACCTGGTTGTAGATTCAATCTCATTGTCAGAAGCAGCAACTATGGGTAAATTCGAAACCAGGGCCGATATTTCAAAACACGAAGGTGATTATGCAAAAATTGTTAAAGGTGTAAATAACACCTTAGATACGGTTGTGGATAAAATATACTGGTACGAATCGATGCTTGATTCAATTCCATTCCCGATTTCTGTTACAGACATGGATATGAACTGGACATTTTTCAACAAACCTGCTGAACAGATAACCGGGCAATCAAGAAAAGATATGATTGGAAAACAATGCAACCATTGGGGTGCCGATATCTGTAAAACTGAAAATTGCGGAATCAACCTGATGAAAAAAGGGACTTTGGTCTCCAGTTTCAAACAACCGGGTCTAAACAAAAACTTCCAGGTAGATACCGCCTATTTAACTGACATGCAAGGCAGGCAGGTTGGACACATAGAAATTGTGCAGGATATTACCAGACAAATTAAAATAAATGATTATAGCGCTGTTGAGGTAAAAAGACTTGCCTCAAACCTTGAAAAGCTGTCTATGGGAAATCTCGAATTTGACACAAATGTTGAAATGCCCGATAAATATACCGAAAACGAATTCAAAAATTTTACGCTTATCAACGAGAACCTGACCAAAGCTCAGACAGCAATCAACTTGCTTATTTCAGATGCTCAATTACTAGTAGATACTGCTGTTGACGGCAAACTGGCTACACGTGCCGATGCTTCAAAACACGAAGGTGATTTCCGTAAAATTGTTGAAGGAGTTAATAATACGCTTGATGCAGTTATTGGCCCCTTAAATGTTGCAGCTGAATATGTTGACAGGATTTCAAAAGGAAATATCCCACCTAAAATCACTGATAATTATAATGGGGACTTTAATGAAATAAAAAACAACTTAAATGTTTGTATTGATTCCCTTAATGGACTTTTATCATCTCATAAAGAAATGCGGGATCAACACGACCTTGGAATGTTGGATGCAGAAATGCCTGTTGAAAAATTTGAAGGGGCGTATGCCACAATGGCAAAAGAAATGAATGAATTGGTTCAATCGCATATTGCAGTGAAGATGAAAGTGGTTGAAGTGGTAAGCAAATATTCGCAAGGCGATTTTTCTGTTGATATGGATAGGTTGCCAGGTAAAAAAGCCCTGATAACAGAGGCCATAGATAATGTAAAAAAGAATATGCTTTTATTGAACAATGAAATTCTTTTATTGGTGGAAGCCACAAAAGCTGGTAAGCTTGCAACAAGAAGCGATTCGTCAAAGTTCCAGTTCAGTTTTAAAGAAATGGTTGAAGGAATTAATGCTACCCTGGATGCGGTTATCGGCCCCTTAAATGTAGCGGCCGAATATGTTGAGAGTATGAGCAAAGGAGATATTCCAAATCCCATAGAGGAGTCTTATTATGGAGATTTTAATGCTATTAAAAATAATCTTAATTCGCTGATATTTGCAAATAGGGAAATAATCGAAAAAGCTCGATTAATTGCCAACGGAGATTTAACCGTTTTGCTTGAAAAACGTTCTGTAAATGATGAGTTGATGCAAGCGCTGAATGATATGGTTAAAGCCAACTCGAACATGATTGGTGAATTTAAAATGGCTATTGAGAATATTGTTTCCGCCAGTCAGGCGATGCAGGCTGTATCCATCGAACTATCAGAAGGATCGTCAGAACAGGCCGCGTCTTCAGAAGAGGTCTCCTCAAGCATGGAAGAGATGGTAGCTAATATTAACCAGAATGCAGAAAATGCAAGATCTACAGAAGATATTGCAAACCAAGCAGCTCTTGATATCACTGAAGGCAATAAAGCTGTCTCCATTACAGTAGATGCAATGAAAAAAATTGCTGAAAAAATCTCAATTATTGGAGAAATAGCCGAAAGGACTGATTTATTAGCAATTAACGCAGCAATTGAAGCTGCACGGGCCGGAGAACAAGGTAAAGGGTTTGCTGTAGTTGCTGCCGAGGTTCGCAAATTGGCTGAAAACAGTCAGAACGCTGCTAAAGAAATCGATGAACTATCAAAATCAAGTGTTCATATTGCCGAGGAATCAGGAAAACTTTTGCAAAAAATTGTTCCTGACATTCAAAAAACAGCAGTTTTGGTAAAAGACATTAGTGCAGCCAGCCTTGAACAAAATGCGGGAAGCGGGCAAATAAATAGCGCCATTACTCAATTAAATACAGTTACCCAAAGAACAAGTGTTGCCTCAGAGGAGATGGCCTCTAATGCAGAAGAACTAACAAGTCAAGCAGAGCAACTAAGCGAGACTATTGCCTTTTTTAAAACAGATATTGGTAAAACAGGTACTTCTAGTGAAGATAAAAGAACCATTGTATTGTCGAAAAGGAATGAGGGGGCTGCAATGTCAAGTTCAGAAAAAGCAATAGTGAAGAAAAAGACTAACAAAATCATTGAGCTTTCAGATGATGAAGAAAAGTCTGGTTTTGAGAAATATTAAATTATACCGAACCGCTGTTAGTAGTTGGTTTGCTTCGCAAACTTGCAAACCAAAACTGCCAGTCAGTTGGCATATACAAAGCCATTTTTAAATTTCAATTTACACTATTTCAAACTGGCTAAGTATAGATATCTCTATTCACTACTTTTTTCTTCAAATACTCTACAATAGGGTATTTGAAGAAAAAAACTTCATAACTATTTTTTGGAATTGTTGAAATAGACCAAACCTGTAAGGTGGTATGCAACTTAAAATAGAAAGTTAACAATCATAAAATTGTCTCTTATTAATAGTATTCCATTTGATTATAAAAAAACAAATTATGAAAAAATTTACGAACCTGAAAATATCAGTAAAATTATACTTATTAGTATTTTGTTTTACCCTGGGATTTACTCTAGTGGGAATTTTATTTACAAACACTTTAAATACGTTAAAGATTCATGGACCAATTTATAAAAAAATTGTTCAAAGCAAAGATTTAGTAGCTGATATACTGCCCCCTCCAAAATACATTGTCGAATCATACCTTCTTCTATTTCAAGCAATGGAAGAAGAAAATATGACACAAGTAAAGAGTATTAAATCCAACTTTACCAAGTTAAAAGAAGAATATATGGAGCGCAATGAATTCTGGAAGGTTGAGTTAGAGCATGGAAAAATGAAAGATTTAATGATTTCTGAGAGTTATCATCCTGCGCAAACATTTTTTAATATAGCTGAAAATGATTTTTTCCCAAAACTTCTTTCTGGTAAAAAAGCTGAAGCCCAGACAATTTTAACCCATAAGCTGAGAGGTCTATATGAAAAGCATCGTATAGCTATTGATGAACTTGTAAAATTGGCTAAAGAAGACAGTAATTCAAGTGAACAGAACTCAATAGATGTGTTAAAACGGCATTTTTTATTTTTGATAATAGCTGGTATTATTATAATTACACTCCTGGTAGTAATCTCTATTTTTATTATCCGTCATCTTTTAGGACAACTTGGAGGAGATCCTTCAGAGATATTTGCTATTACCCATGAAATTTCCAGTGGAAATCTTATGATAGCCTTTGATAAAAATCGCAAAAAACAGGGTGTATACGGGGCTATTCAAGATATGACAACTAGTCTGAAATCAATTATTCAATCAGTTATTTCTGTGGCTGGTAATATTGCCAATGCCGGAAAACAAGTAAACAACACAACACAGCAAATGTCTAAAGGAGCAAATGAGCAGGCTGCTGCAGTTGAAGAAATTTCAGGAGCTATTGAACAAATCTCATCTACTACACAACAAAATGCTGAAGACGCAATACTGGCTAATAAAATAACAGAACAATCATCAAAAAGTATAAGTGAGAGCAATATTGCAATTAAAAGTTCTACAGAATCAGTTAAGGTTATCACCAGCAAAATATCGGTTATTAGCGATATTGCCTTTCAAACAAATATATTGGCTTTAAATGCTGCAGTTGAAGCAGCCCGTGCAGGAGAAAAGGGCAGTGGGTTTGCCGTAGTTGCAACTGAAGTAAAAAAACTGGCAGAACATAGCCGCGTTGCTGCTGATGAAATTAACAACCTCTCAATTAGCGGAAAGAATATAGCCGAAATTGCAGCTAAACAATTTGAGGAGATTATTCCTGAAATAGAAAATACAACAAAACTTGTTCAGAAAATTGCCAGTGCAAGTGGCGAGCAAAGTACAGGAATTAACCAAATTGGAACATTTTTACATTCGCTTAACCAGAGTGCTCAGCAAAATGCATCTGTTGCTGAACAAATGTCGGCCACTGCAGAAGAGCTTTCCAGCCAGGCAGAACTATTATTTAATACAATCAAATTTTTTAGAACTGAAATTGATTTTGCTAATGACAAAATTGCTCAAAAAAGCAAACAATCGAAGTTACCTAAGCAAACAATTAAAAATTCAATCAGGAGTTTGGTATCAAATTGAATAGCCCCAGTTTTTAATGCAGATTTAATTATACTATTTTAACCTTAAAAATCTAAATGCCATGGCAATTATAGAATGGAATGAATCTTTTAGTGTATTTATTGAATCAATAGATTATCAACATAAAACTCTTTTTAATTTAATAAATGGTTTTTACGATAACCTAAAAAAAGAGAGCAATCAGGAGGCCCAGATTAGTTTGATTCTTGGTTTACAAGATTACATGACCATTCATTTTAACAAGGAAGAACACCTTATGAAAAAATATGAATATCCTAATTTTGATTCTCATAAAAGAGAGCATAATAACTTTATTAATAACGTTGATAGTTACCTTGAAAAAATTAAATCGGGAAAGCTATTAATTTCCATTGAGATAACAAACTACATAAAAAACTGGATTTCCAGTCATATTATGAATACAGACAAGGCATATGCTATTTTTTTTGCAGAACGTGGTGTCAAGTAAAGAGGCTTTTACGACTGTCTGGATGATGAAATTTTTAGTTTGAATAAAGATAAAGCCATGTAATTATTGAATCAATCAAATTACTACCAAACTATTGGCTATAGCAAAATTAGAGGTTCTACTGAACACAAAATACAAATCATTGATTTGCAACACTTTTGTTTGAGGCGATTTGCTTTATAGAATAGAAAAAACTCTGTAGTATTTAATTTATACATAATCTTAGGACAAATTAACATTCTAATTATATTGAATATACCTAAATAAACATAAACACTTCTAGATTATGGCATTTTCCTAACAGAATAGTTATACCGAATGGTAATCATGTAACGAAAATTAAAATTCCCTAACATGCTAATCCTTCGGCATTATTCCCTTTGGTCATGAGAACGTTCACTTCGTTCTCTAAGTTACACCAACACCTTTTTTAATATCTTGATAGCGGTTTGGTATTACTAACCTGAGTTCGACATAAAATAATTGCACAGTTTAGGTTAATTTTTAGTAGAAATTGGCCTAAATTTTTGAAGGACTATCAGGATAGTTCAATAAAATTTGGGGCAATTTATGCGAAAATTAACTAAATCTAAAAAGAAAAGTCATAATCATACCATCTCTGCACTGAAAATCGCTTAAAATAACCCGTTATTATTTCAAATTTTTCAGTGCACATCTAGCATAATTACGACTTTCAGTGCCCATTATTTTACACCGAACTCAGGTTAGTAAGGAAGAGTAAAATAAAATGTACTTTCTTTCCCTTCTTTACTTTCAACCCAGATTTTTCCACCTAGTAGCTCAGTATATGCTTTAGCAATGGCAAGTCCTAACCCAGAACCTTCATAAGCTCTTGTCAACCTGTAATCTGCCTGCATAAACCTTTCAAAAATTGCTTCTTTCTGATTGGATGGAATTCCACGCCCGCTGTCCCTTATATAAATTACAATCTCACTACCTTCGAAATAATTACCTAGCTCAATAAACCCCGATGTGGTAAATTTGATGGCATTTTTTAAAAGGTTTAGCAGAATACTTTCCAGCTTGTATTTATCGGTTTGTATTTTTGTTAATTTATTAAAACTTTGAGGAGAAAAACGAAACGTTAATCCCTTCTTGTCCGCTTGTGGTTTAAAGAATTTATATTGATTTTCCATCACTTGATAGATATCAACTTTTGAAGTTGATATTACTGTTTTTTTTGCCTCTATTTTGGAAACTTCAACGATATCATTAATTGTAGTCAGCAGACGTTCAGCGCTTCTATTTACAATTTCCAGATAATCTCCTTTCTCCTTTTCGCTAATTCCGGCAGCATCTATCAGGTTCAGAAAACCAATAATTCCATTCATAGGTGTTCTAATTTCATGGCTCATATTTGCCAGAAAAGCAGATTTAAGCCGTTCACTTTCTTCAGCTTTTTCTTTTGCAATTATTAGCTCTCCCTGTATCTGTTTTAATGAAGTTATATCATGAGATACTGCAAGTATGTGTGGCTCATTTTGATAATTAAAGATGTTTAGTGACATGAGTGCAATCTTGATGTCACCTCCTTTAATGCGAATTTTTGTCTCAAAATTGATAACAAATCCTCGTTTCTTTAATTTTTTAATCATTAATTCCCTGTCAGATTTATTTACCCATATATCAAAATCAGCTGATGTTTTTCCTATTATTTCCTCAGGTTTGTAACCAACAGCATTCGTAAACCCCCTGTTAATAAGGACGTATTTCTCATCTGATAAACGGGTTATAGAAACCGGGTCTACTTGTGCTTCATATATTGTTCGGAAATACATCTCATTTTTTTCTGCTTCTTCTTTAGCAATTATTAATTCATCTAAGAGTTTTTTCTTCTCTGTAATATCTTGCTTAATTATGAGGCAATTTATCATTTCCCCATTGAAATTGTGAATTGGGGAAATGGAAACCGATTCCCAAAAAAATTTGCCACTTTTTTTCCTACTACGGACTTCATCCTTCCATTCTTTCCCTGAATTAATGGTTTCATATATTTTCATATATTCCTTCCTGGAGATTTCATCCAGTTTTAAGTCCCTCAGATTTTCCCCTATTACTTCTTCATAAGAATACTCCGTAGATTCTATAAATCTTTGGTTCACATATTCAATGTCCCACTTTAAGTCGGTAATTTCAATAGATACAGGACTTTGATCGATAGCAGTTGACAATTTTTTTCTTTCTTGCTCTGCAATTTTGTTTTCTGTTATATCCCTTCCCACAATTATCAGCCCTTTACGGGTTCCGTCAGTATTAAATAAAGGGACTTTTATTGTATCAAAATACTTTAACCCTTCTTTTTTGTCCCATACAATTTCTTCACCTCTAAAGGGTTGTTTTTTTTCCCAAGCTCGTCCATCAGAATACTTACAATGTTCTAGTTCTTTTTCCCGGGCAGGAACCAGTAATTTTATTTCGTCGTCAGTTTTATTCTTATAATCAATCCCCTCAAGGTTAAACACCCTGGTGGCTGCTTGATTAATCAATAACCATTTGCCATTACCATCCTTAAAGAAAACAACATCAGGTGTCAATTCTATCAGGGTACTCATCTGAAGCTCCTTTTCCTTTAATGCGATTTCTGTAAATTTCCGCGCTGAAATATCCTTAAAGTTTACAACAATGGCTTCAACACTTGGCTCTTCCAGGAGGTTACTAAATGTACTCTCAAGCCAAATCCATGAGCCATTTTTATGACGAAAACGATACTGTATTTGTCTTGTTTTTAAGGGAGTTTGGATAAGGTCATCAATCAAACTAAGTACTTTCGGTAAATCATCAGGATGAGTGCTTTCACCAGGAATACGGTCAAATGGTTCATTATGATCATAACCAACGATTCTTTTTGCTGAAGTACTCGCAAATTTATATTTTCCGTCAGGGCTTATTAATGCAATCCCATCTGGTGCGTTCTGAATTAGCGTTCTGTAATGTGTTTTAGTTCTTACAAGTAATTTTTCTGCATTTTTCTGTTTAGTAATATCCCTGGCCACAGAGATTAAAGCATCATTGCCTAAATATTTATACCTGCTGATAACAATATCTCTGGGAAAAACCTCACCATTTTTTCTAAGTCCAAGACATTCTAATTGCTGCGTCTCTCCAGTAGCATGTACTTTATCAAAACACTTTTTTAAAATACCAGTTTTCTCAAGGATAGATGGTAAAAGAAATTCTTGCGTTTTTCCAATTATCTCTTCACGTGAATACCCAAACATTTTTTCAGTTCCTTTATTTACATCTAAAAAAGTTCCATGTTCGTCCTGTATACAAATTGCCTCAGTAATAGTATTAAATAAACTAATATAACTATGGTTACTTTCCTCTGCTTTTATTTTTGCATGATATAGTTTTTCGTTAATTCGTCTTAGTTCTTCAGTAATAGAAAGATATTCACTATTTTTCTCAAGTAATTTTCGTCTATTTTCTTCTGCCTCTTCTTTAGTTTTTTTTAGTTCTGCTTCAATTATCTTTCCTTCTGTTACGTTCCTGTTGCTTGACCAGTAACCTTTAAAATTTCCAGACTCATCAAAAACTTTATTGCAGGTGTGCTCTATCCATCTTAAATCCCCATTTTTTGATTTTATTCTAAATAACAAGTAAGATTCATCAACTAAATGTTGTTTTCCTTTATCGCAATAATTCACAAATTGCTCTAAATCAAGCGGATACACAATATCAAATATTAAGCTAGGATTCTGGTAAAATTCATTGGCCGAATATCCTGTAATTATTTTACATGATGGAGAAACAAAACTCAACCTATTATCTACCGAGAACCACATTTCCCAATCCGATGCATGACTAGCAAAACTTTTATAAAAATCTACCTGACTTTCGAGTTCTTGAACTTTTTTTTGCAATTCATGATATGATGGTTGTAAGTTGCTCATTAAATAAATTTAAATCATAGTGGTTCCCAATATCCTTAACTGATGGATAAAAGTTCAAAAAAAATGCTAATTGTCCTAACCTCTGAGGTGCAAATTGATTTTTTGAGTTCCATTTAGGTTGTGGAAATTAAATGATATCAGTTTGCTATTTATTCAAAACAAAAGCAGACATCTTAATTATCACAAAAAATACTAAATTATTAAAAATCTGGAAAATACATCATTTTTTTTGTTGGGACTCTGCACTTTTTCAACATAAAAAAAGTACATTTTTGATATTTCTGAAATTGGAATTACATAATGATTACTCTAGTGCCAAGTCAAATTTGATATTTCTGGTAATTAGGGGCTGTATCAACGGCGAAGCCCTCACCGTAGGTAAAAGTCTTAAAAGTGAGGGTCATTGAGCACTTCGACAAGTGGCATGCTGAGCTAGTCGAAGTACTCAGTGTACCACCTGTCGAAATGCAGCGACCAAAAGTTAGTTTTGATACAGCCCCTGGTGCACATGCCAGGTGTTGTCACCTGACAGGTGCACCAGTATTAAAATTTTAAAGTGGCTTTGTATATGCCGATTGACTAGCAGTTTTGGGTTGCAAGCTTGTGAAGCAAACCAATTACTAACTGCGGTTCAGTATAACACAACTTATTGAAAAATCTCAAACTACAAACCGGGTAACATGCAGCGAGTTATTTGAGGTGCAAAGCGAACATGATGGAAGTCTTAGGTTCTGATTATCTTAAATCTATTCTAAATTTAACAGATGTATTTAATTTTCAAGCATTTAAAAACGAACAAAGGGCTGTGCAAACAGGCCTTTCCTTGGCCATACCACACCCTACACCAAAGGTTTATAAATTGCAACCCTGTCACTCCAATTTTTAGCAACAAGGCTTACAGAAATGTAGGCCTTTTTGTTTTTGAGATTACAAAAAACTACAACCATTCATTCTTCTCTTCTTCTTCACGGGCATGGTATTTTTGGGTCAGAACAGCCATTAAGTCACTAAAAGTTTTCATGGCCAATTCGGTTTCTTCCGAGATTTCTTTTTTCTGGATGCGCATCATTAACAAGCCATAAAGCCCTAAAAACATCATCTCAACTTCGTTGGTTTCTTTGTTTTTTATCTTTTTTTCAAACTCGTGCAAGTTTGGGGCTGCTTTGTAGTAAAGGCTTCTATAGGCCTCTTCGGCGGGGTTTTTAACCAATTCAACATGAAGGGTATTTAAATCGAGTACAACATTTTTGGTTACCTGCAAATGCCCTTGCTCTTTAATTTTCTCCATTTCCATCATTTGCACCAAATTTGAATACCATTCCTGAATTTCTTTTCGCTCAGATGCTTCTGCTGAAAATAATCCAAAAACGTTTTTTTCAAGAGCGTTAATATCAAATTTAAAAGCTCTGATTAAATCTTCGATTTGCCACATGTACAAAACATACTCGGCAATATTGTTTTTCTTTTTTTCGCGGGCTACTTTCATGGTTATATAAATTAGGCCTTTGATGCTTCATCAGGCTCAACAGCAAAGCTCAGGCACCTTAATTAGAATTTACAATTGGTTTTGTGCTAATATTAAACTAGAATTTTAATTTATCAATGTCTCTTCGTTCTTTTTTTGTTGGTCTACCTGCTCCCCTATCGCGCTTAACAAACACCCCCTGCTGGTTCATATCCAATTTTTGCAATTCTTCCTCAGATGTCAGGTCTTCCAAATAATCAGCCACAAGTTTTGCGCCAACACGGTTACTTAAAACTTCTTTCACCTTGTAAATATATACCACAGGTGGTTTTTTCACCATAAAAATATCATCTTTATTTATCGTTCGCGAAGATTTCACAGGCTGATCCTGAATAAGTATCCGGCCATTTTTGCATGCATCTGCAGCCTGGCTTCTGGTTTTGTACAGGCGTACAGCCCAAAGGTATTTGTCTATTCGTACTTCTTTTTGTTCCATTTCTTTTAGCATTCAGTAATTGGTATCAGAAAACAAAGAAAAAGACCAGCATCCGACCTATTTTCCGTTATAAAAATTCATCGTCCTATCAATTCCAATCGTTGCAAAGCTCTTTATTGCTTCACACATTTTATCCAGTCGTTCGGGCAAAAGTTTTATTTCTTCACCATCCCAGTTTCCTAAAACAAAATCGACCTGTCCGCCTCTTGAAAATTCATTACCTATACCAAAACGCATCCGGTTAAAATTTTGGTGCCCAAGCGTTTCTATTATATTAATTAAGCCATTATGTCCGGCATCACTACCTTTTTTCTTAATCCGAATGGTTCCAAAAGGGAGTGCAATATCATCAACCACCACCAATAGGTTTTCAATAGGTATTTTTTCTTTTTGCAACCAATAATTTATGGCTCGTCCACTTAGGTTCATATAGGTAGTTGGTTTGCAAAGCACCAATGTTCGTCCTTTAAATTTTTTATGAATAACATAAGCCAGCCTGTCATGTTTAATGGTATCTTTTTCAGGATCAACAAACCTATCAATCACCTGAAAACCAATATTATGCCGCGTATTTTCATACTTTTCACCAATATTACCTAACCCAACAATTAAATATTTCATTTGACTATTATTTGCGTCCTCCATTTTTCTCTTAAACAGCTTAAAACCCACTTTTTAATTTATTTATGGTAAAAAAAGCCTAAAATAAAAAAAGCACTTCAAATAAGTGTATAACTTACTGAAATGCTTTTATAATTTTTAAGAAAAACACTATTCTTCGCTAGCCGCTTCTCCTTCTTCAGCTTCGCCTTCTACAACTTCGCCTTCACCACCAGCCATACCTTTGGCAGCTCTTGTAAGTTTAACAGAGGCAATTACAGTATTTTTTGAATTCAACATTTCAATATTCTCAAACGAAACATCGCCAACTTTAATTGATTTTCCAAGTGCAAGCTTAGTAACATCAATTTCTAATGTATCCGGCAAATCTTTAGGCAATGCTTTTACTATAAGTTTTCTGTTCAAAACTTGTAGTTTACCACCAGCCTTAACACCTTCAGCCAATCCGTTTAACGAAACAGGTATACTAATTTCAACTTGTTTGTCATCAAAAATCTCCAAAAAATCAATATGAAGAATTTCATCTGTTACAGGATGGAACTGCAAGTCTTTTAAAATTGCTTTATGTTTTGCCCCATCAATTTCAAGATCAACCAAATAAATATTTGGAGTATAAACCAGCTTCTTTAAGCGTTGTTTCTCAACAGAGAAATGAACATTTTCTTTTCCTCCGTATAAAACACAAGGTGTTTTATCTTCGCTTCGCAACCTGTTGCTGTCTTTTTTGCCAATCGACGTTCTAATATCGCCTTTTAGTTCAATAGATTTCATTTTTTTTCTATTTATGTGCTACTTAAGTCTTCTTTCGACTTCCATCACACGTTAAAACTATTTTTTAAAATGGCTGCAAAATTATGAATTATTTAACTAATAATCAAGTTTATTGTTGGTCTATTTTGGTGCAATCGGATTTAACACATTAAACGTCCTGAAAGGATAGATTAATAAGAAATGATGCAACTACAATAAGCTGTTCTTTCAGGACGAATTGTGTAATAAACTTCTTCTTTCCCAAGGTGTTGTACTTCGACACAGCTCAGCAACCACCATTGGGTTGAATTAAGTACGGCATTCAGCCTTTTTCTTATATCAACTCATTTTCGCCCCAACGCAATATCACACTAATAATCAAATAATTACAAAAACACACTTCTAATTGGATAGTTCCTCTAAAAAACGATCATTTTCCAGGTCACTCATATGGAATAATTTCACTTTTAAATCATGCGATCTGTTTTTTAAAGATGCATATTCTCGTTTGCCTTTTTTTTCCCAAATCAATAGTTGTAACATATACCGAACGGGAATTTAAACCAAAATCATCATCTAATGCACTTAATTTGTAAAGGTCTTTTTCAATTTTTGTTTTAAGCTTACTGTAGCCAAAATAAGCTTTACACTCAATAACATAAATCAGGTTATCTTTCACAAAAACCACATCGTATTCATTTTTAGTCATTTGGTTTTGCAGTTTAACCCCCATGGCAATTTCTTTATCCTTTAGCTTAAAATGAGTTTTTATACTATTAAAAACATACTCTTCGAACCAGCCACCTGAATAATACTTTTTATCTTCGCTTAACTTAAAGTTTTTTGCATTTTTAATTTCAGGTAATTTACGAATATTCCCATCACTTAGTAATACCTTCTGCATTAGGGCTTTTGTTTCTTTCACTGACTTGTGGATGCTTTCCTTTGATTCTGTTTTTAACCCATAAGCACTCAAATACTCATACAAAGTTATTCTGTATTTAAATCTTTTATCTGCCCTTTTTTCTTTCGGGAAAATCTGTTGGTAAATCTGACTGGCTCTGGGAATATAGTAAAAGTAAGCATTAGGATAATCCTTAAAAAAACTCATTGCCGCCAATGCCATTGGTTTGGTTCCACAGGTTAAGTTTATATGGTATTCTGAGGCCATATCAAACGCCGCATTTTCAAATGATTCTTCAATTTGATATAAATCATGAGGATTAACGATGATGCGCCTCGTTTTTTCCTTTGACAGCTGGATGGATTGAATGATCCAATCGGTTCTGTTTTCATTGGTTTCTTCCATTTTTTTGGAAGTAACAAACAAAAATTGATCGGTATGATGCTCAAATTCCTTAATCAATTGAATATTTGGGATAGCATATTCGCTCACCAGGCTAATCAAAATCTTTTTCATATAAAACCATGTATATTAATCACATACAACAACCCACAAGATAACAAATTAGATTAAAAGAGCAAAGTTAAATCCCAAGAAACTAAAAACAGCCACAACTTGTTCGAGCACAAATAATCGGAATTAAAACCTATCATTATTTAGTTTGATTCGTTGGTTACATGCCAGTAGATTTTAAAATTGGCTAAAGGGCAGGGCTGGAAGCTAGCATCGCCTTTGGCGACCGAAGGAAACCCGAAGTTGGAAGAAAGGAGCAAGAAGTTTTCAATTCTTTCGATTTCAGTCTCCGGACTTCAAGCCTAAAGCTTATACAGAATGGTAATCATGTAACGGAAATTAAAATTCCCTAACATGCTAATACTTCAGCATTATTCCCTTTGGTCATGAGAACGTTCACTTCGTTCTCTAAGTTATACCAATACCTTTTTTAATATCTTGATAGCAGTTTGGCATTAGAAACAAACAATTTTAGATTAGTGGTAAACGACCGCACAATCTTATTATTTAGCATTTCCAGAGCAGACAATAGAAGCACGAATGTTAAATAATTCAACATCTTCTTTATATCATTGTGAACAAGCTGTTATTATCTCACAAATTTAAAATCGATGTTAAATACCTGACACCTTTCCTGGTAGTTTTGGCAATT
>JBNKJW010000078.1:0-15871 GCA_050291445.1 Bacteroidales bacterium
GCCAATAGGTTTCTATTTTACGTTGTAATATCATTTTGACAGTTCATAACGCAGGATAAACATTTCATAACGTAATAACTGCATTTTGCAACATCATGTAAAAAATATGTAATTAATGTTTATTTTGCTAAAATAGTAATAGCCTGATATTTTTCTAGTTAAAAATTCCGTTATGAGAACTGCACTTGTTTCTTTACTTATTTTTTCTAGCCTGATTAATTCATAAATTTATTTTTGGCGCATTTTTTTGATTGGAATTGCACTTTTTTAACTCCGGAATATTTTATATGACCATAATTAAAAAATCAAAAGAGTTTAATCCTGAGGAAATCGGCACGTTTGTACGTTATGGCCTTGATGCTTGTATGCATTTTTTAGCCTAAATGATGCATCCTTCCCAATCAACCTTCTGTTGTTTATTATAAGTGTACCCGATAAATTTTTCAGTTGGTTTGGCAAGAGCTATGTACGTAGCACAGAAAGCATCTGGTAGCTTTTTTGCTGTAAGTCTTTAGTGGTACAAAAGCATGGCAGCTCAACTTTTATTTTTGTTTTCATCTCTTTTACCCAGGCTGCCGTTTTTATAATTTTGTTCTGGATGGTTTTGAAAGTGGCATTTTCAAATACCGTCCCATTGAAAAGTTCCTTTCCGCTTTGGGGAAAACGGCCTGCACATGTTTTTAAAACCATGTCTTCACGCAGGTCATTGCTGTGGTTGCAATCTTCATAACCTGCTGCTATTTGGAAAACACGCTGGGTAAGCATCTCTTCTATTGTATGGTCTATGTACCTTTGATCCCGCCAATCGTCAATACCGGAACTTGCATTTTTTATTATGCCTATTTGGTTTTCAACTTCCCTGAGCAGTAATAGTCCTCCATCGCTACTGATACGTTCTCCTGTAAAAGTGACTTCAATTTTTTTTCCTGCTACCGGAAATAGTTCTAATTGAGGACTGGTATTTTCAACTTTTTTTCTTATCATTGTTAAAGGGATGTTTTGTTGTGTACACCCTAAAAATACTAATAATTCAGCATTTTTAGGGAACAAACTCCCTTTTTTTATGAATAATTCAGGCTAGGTTTACTTATCCAATTAATCGAATTGAAACAAACCAAATCGTAATAATTTTAAAGCATTGATTATGAGTAAGTTTTATTATATTTTTTGTGTTTTTATATTTTTAAATTACGGTTTGTTAGCTCAAAGTTTCAGTGAGTGGCGAGGCAAAGAACGTACAGGAGTTTATGATGAAACCGGTTTACTGAAAAAATGGCCAGATGATGGTCCCAAATTGCTCTGGTTTAATGATAGCCTTCCTGATGGTTATTCTTCTGTTGCTGTGGCAAACAACATGGTTTACCTTACAGGCATTGTTGATACTATGGATGTATTAATTGCCCTTGATAAAAAAGGTAAAGAATTATGGCACACACCATATGGTCTGGCATGGGATGCATCTTTTCAAAATAGTCGTTCAACCCCAACTGTAGAGGATGGAAAGGTTTATGTTTCAAGCGGAAAGGGCGATGTTGCCTGTTTGGATGCAAAATCCGGAAAATTAGTTTGGAAATACGAGGCAAGCAAAATTCATCAGGGAACTTTCCCCAGGTTTGGTTTATCAGAATCGGTACTTATTGATGAAAAAAAGGTGTTTTTTACACCTGGTGGCAACCAAACAACCATGATTGCCCTGGACAAAAATACAGGTGGATTAATCTGGAAATCAGAGAGTTTGAAAGACAACCCATCTTTTTGTTCCCCTCTGATGATTGAGGAAAATGGCACAAAACTGGTTGTAAATGTAATAGAAAACTATGTTTTTGGAATTCAGCCAGAAGATGGAAAAATTCTGTGGACATTTGATTTTGGCAAATACAAAAAAAGCAGAAACAACAATGCCAATACCCCAGTTTACTTTAACAAAGAACTTTTTGTTACTAGCGGATACAATCATTCTTCTGTTAAATTAAAACTATCGGATGATTTAAGCAAAGCTTCACTTGTTTGGATTGACACAGTTTTAGACACCCACTTTGGAGGTGTAGTTAAAATTGGTGATTATTTATATGGTTCTAACTGGGAACACAACAGAATGGGGCGTTGGGTATGCCTCAATTGGAATACAGGCAAAGCCCAGTACGAAACAGAATGGAAAAACAAAGGTGCTATAATTGCAGCTGATGGCATGTTGTACTGTTTTGAAGAAAAAACCGGATATATTGGATTAGCTAAAGCAGATCCGAAAGAGTTCAAAATTATAAGCTCATTTAAAACACCAAAAGGAACAGGCCCCTATTGGGCACACCCTGTTATTAATAATGGAGTTTTATATATTAGGCATGGCAAGGCAGTGATGGCATTTGATATAAAAAAGGAGTAGTTATTTGGAGCACGAAGTAACAGCACAAAGTCAAAGAAGTTATGTATTTAACATTGTGTAACTTTGTGCCTAACATAGAGAGACTTTGTGAACCAGAAGAAACAAATATGGATGAAGAAAATATTATCAGCAAGGTAATTCTGGATTGTGCGTTTAAAATTCATACAAAACTGGGATCTGGTCTTCTTGAAAAAGTTTATAGAAAATGCCTGACCTATGAATTAAGGAAAGAAGGATTGTATGTTGAAGAAGAGGTGCCCATGCCTGTAATTTATGAAGAAGTAAAATTGGATTGTGGTTACAGAATTGATTTACTCGTTGAAGGAAAAGTTATTGTAGAACTAAAGGTTGTTGAAGATTTTACAGTTGAACATATTGCACAAACACTAACATATATGCGATTTGCCAATTGCAAACTTGGACTTTTACTCAATTTCTACAAAAAATCTTTAAAAGATGGCATCAAAAGATTAATATTATAATACTTGGAGCAAGTAGTAACACAAAGTCGACGCACAAAGTAACAGAAGTTTTTCGTAACCTTGTGAAACTTTGTGAAAAAACCTTGTGAGACTTTGTGCTACTGGAGAATAAATAACTTAGCGCAACTTTGTGAAACACTTTGAGCAACTTTGTGCTCCAAATTGATAAAATGAACTTCCTAAAAGAAAAAAACATACTTATTAGCGTATCAGGCATAGCAATCATTGCCTTTTTATTTTGGTTTTTTTACAATCCTGTAAGCGATTTTACAGTTAGCCTGCCAGGTGCCGATAACCGACCCGATAGCAGCGAGGCCAATGCTGAAGTAGTTAACATTGGCGAAAAATTCGAAAAATTTGCCGATTTTGAAAGTTCTTTAACTGGTAAATGGACAAGGTTCCGTGGAGCTGATTTTGATAACATTGTTAAGGATAATACCCCATTAATTAATAGTTGGGGAGAAGACCCTAAAATTAAATGGAAAGTTAGTTTGGGCGAAGGACATTCAGCCCCGGTTATTTACAACGGGAAAGTATATATTCTTGATTATGAGGAGGATAAAAAGCAAGATGCTCTAAGATGTTTCGCACTGGAAACTGGTCAGGAACTTTGGAAACGTTCGCACAAAGTGCATGTAAAACGAAACCATGGAATGTCGAGAACTACACCGGCAATTACTGATAGCTTTTTGGTTACAATGGGCCCGAAAGGACATGCTATGTGCGTAAATCCGCAAAATGGCGATTTGCTGTGGGGTCTGGATTTAGTTAAGGATTACAACACCGAAATTCCGTTTTGGTACACTGGTCAGTGCCCGATTATTGACAATGATACAGCCATTTTTGCTCCAGGAGGAAAAGCTTTGCTTATTGGAGTTGATTGTGCCACAGGTAAAGTAGCCTGGGAAACTCCAAATCCAGATAACTGGCAAATGTCGCACTCCTCCATTATGCCTATGACATTTGGTGGAAAAGAAATGTATGTTTATGCTGCAGTTGGCGGAATAGTTGGAGTTTCAGCCGAAAAAGAAGACCTTGGCAAGGTGCTCTGGAAAACAAAAGAATTTTCACCTTCGGTGGTTGCCCCTTCGCCATTGATATTAGAAAACGGTAAAATTTTAATGACCGCTGGTTACGGTGCAGGCTCAGCTGTATTTCAATTGAAAAAAAATGGGGCTGATTTTACTGTTCAAGTGGTTCAGAAATACCGTCCATCAGAAGGAATAGCAGCAGAACAACAAACCCCTATTTATTACAAAGGTTTGGTTTTTGGCATTCAACCCAAAGATGCAGGAAGCATAAGAAACCAGTTTGTTGTTGCCAATCCTAACAACTTGACAAAAATTCTCTGGACTAGCGGCAAATCAGAACGTTTTGGACTTGGCCCTTATGTAATTGCTGATGGAAAGTTTTTTATATTAAATGATGATGGCACATTAACAATTGCCCAAGCCAGTACCAAAAAATTTGTACCTTTGGATAAGGCACGAATTATTGAAGGCCAAGATGCCTGGGGACCAATTGCCATTGCGGATGGTTACCTGCTGATGCGTGATTCAAAGACAATGGTTTGTTTGGATGTGAAGAAATAGATATGAGATATTAGAATTGAGAAAATGATAACCAATATCTCAATACTTACATCTCTCTACTAAAATCTTAATTATGAACAAAAAAATAACCATAACCATTTCGCTAATCCTGCTTTTGGGTTTACTGGCCATTATGTCGTGGGATTTGTTTTTCAAGACGGAAAATAAGGTTGGTAACAAGTACGAATACCAACTTGACAAATTGAAACAAGTTGATACTAATTTATTGTGCTATAAAGAAATACTTGACATTGAAATTCCTGATACAAAAATTTATGGCCTGGCAGTAGGTGCTGATGATGTAACCTATGTAACAGCTAAGGGTAAGGTGTTGATATTCAATAATAATGGCGATTCACTTTTAAGTTTTACTGTTTCTGGCGATGCTAATTGCATTACTGCTGCCAATGATGGAAACCTTTATTTAAGCTTTAAAGATCACATTGAAATTTGGAGTGCAAAAGGTGAATTAATCAGCAAATGGGATACAATTAATTCAGCAGCCTACATTACCAGTATTGCTGTAGATGAAAGTTCTGTTTTTTTGGCCGATGCTGGCAACAAAATTGTACATCAATATGATAAAAATGGAAAACTGATCAATAAAATTGGCAAAAGAAATAAAGCAAAAGACATCCTTGGCTTTTTTATCCCCAGCCCCTACTTTGATGTGATGATTGGACGTGATGGCGAACTTTGGGCAATTAACACCGGTCGGCATACTTTTGAGGCATATGATAAAGAGGGGAATCTAAAATCAAAATGGCAACGAAGATCAATGCAGTTAGATGGATTTAGTGGCTGTTGCAACCCTAGCCACGTAGCCATGCTTTCAGATGGTTCTTTTGTAACTGCTGAAAAGGGGATTGAGCGGGTAAAAATACATTATGCCAATGGCGATTTAAAATGTGTTGTTGCTAAACCCAATCAATTTATAGAAGGTACGGTTGGTTTAGATCTCGCTGTTGATTCAAAAGATCGCATCCTGGTCTTAGATCCAGAAAAGAAAATGGTCCGGGTATTTGCCGCAACTATGTAATTCCTTTTTCGTGTAAGTACGAGGCGAACTTTTTATCACTTTTAACGATGTGCTTTGATAACCAATTTTTTAAAAAATCAAGTACTTCAACTGATAGCCCTTGCTTGCCTAAATCAAAAGCTTCCTTAAAATCAGTAATTTTTTGAATAAAGTATCGATGTTCTTCTTTATGAAACTCAAATTCGGGGTAATTAAAATCATCCAAAAGCTTTTCCTCAGTACTAAAATGACTGGTTGCATAGCTTACTAAATCATTCAAAATCCCACCCAGGGCAAAGTTTCCTTTCCCTACACGCATTGATTCATACAGCAAATTAATTATTTTAACCAGGTGCTGGTGCTGCTCATCCAACACCTTAATATTTAACAGGTATTTATCCTTCCACTCAATCAAACTCATCGCTCACAATTTTAAAGTTACCAATAGCTATAATTTACAAAATTTTTGATGATTTGTCAAGCTGATATGCATAAAAAAGGCCACAAAATGTGGCCTAATTTACTACTCAATTATAATCAATAAATAATCAACCTATTATTAACCTATAATTCCTCAGCCAGTAATTGTTTAGTTTTTTCAGTTTTTTTAACCATTTTATTAAGGATTGCTTTACTATAAACCTGCTTTATTTTGTGCGAAACCGTAAAAGTATATTTGCCTTCAGGTAAAGTAGACAAATCAAATGGTTTATAAACAGGCCTTTTACTTAAAAAAGTTGCTGCATAAAGCATATCCCCTTTTTCGTTATAAACATTAAGAACATATCTCAAACGTTTTTGCCCTGGCATTAAATCGGCACGCAAAACCACAAGGTTATCCTTATTTACTCTAATATCAATTCGGTGCTTCTCAGAATTTGTGTTTTTAGTTTCTTGTGCATTTGCGTTAAATGTTAATGTTAAAGCAAATATTGTAAAAAATAGAATTGCCGTTAATTTTTTCATGACTTTTAATTTTTAGTTTATTTTTTAGTTTTATGTTCAATGGTTCGTTATTCAGATTGGCCGTTGAACTTTTTATAAATTAATTACACTACAAAGATAGAGGCACTGACCATATCACTTGTCATGCACAAGTAAAAGGATGTCATGAATTGTCACAGAAATGTAAAAGATGGTAATAATTGATTAAAATCGTAACACGATGACCATGGAACGACATAAAAACAGAATTCGAAGATACTGTATATCAATACATTAACTACAAAACCATCAGGCCGCTATTTTTCATCGATATAAAGCGGCCAGACGGATATATTAAATTATTTTAGTTTAAAAGAAGTAGAGAGTTCATCATTTTTAACAATAGCAACAAAACTTTTAAGTTCGTTTTGAGTAAAATTGCCTGAAACAACACAATTACCTCCCTTTATTTCAGATTTTACCATTGGAGCATAATACACTTGTTGATCCATTAAAATGGCAATACAACAATGCTCTAGTTTAGCTTTGCGTTTCATTTTAACCAAATTCTTCTTCATTTTTGCCTTGACGCAAAAACGAAGCAAAAAAGTCAAGGCGCCATGAAAAATCTCCCCCATCTTTTATCAAACCTAAGTTCAACCGGGTGATCTTCGAAACAAGTTCGAAGCTTCCCGGTTTTACTAAGGTTTGATTGCAATCTGTGTGAAATTTTTCATGAGGCCGAACACATTGCATCAAGTGCATACTTTCTTTATTTTTTCTCAAACAAAAAAAATGAAAAAAATATTTTAGGCGATCTTTGAAAAAAAACTTTAGCCTCACGAGCTTGCGAGTAAAAAGAACATAGAAAAAAAGAACAGTTAAAACTTTTGTATTTGCTAATTGTGTGCAATTTTTTATTTTGCCAACTACTTTGAGGAACAAATTATCTGTCTTAATCATTTTTCATCCAGTTTTCCAACGCATTTTTAAACTAGAGTCAAACAGAACATCAAGGCGTTGTTTGTCAGAACATTAACAACAAAACCGTCAGGCCGCTATTTTTTGTCGACATAAAGCGGCCAGACGGATATATTAAATTATTTTAGTTTAAAAGAAGTAGAGAGTTCACCATTTTTAACAATAGCAACAAAACTTTTAAGTTCGTTTTGAGTAAAATTGCCTGAAACAACACAATTACCTCCCTTTATTTCAGATTTTACCATTGGAGCATAATACACTTGTTGACCCATTAAAATGGCAATACATTTATTCCTATTATTGTAGGTCATTTTTTGCCATAAAGCTGAACCATTCTTATCAAATTGTATAAAAACTGCCGGATGCTTTTTGTCACTTGCATCTAATTTAATCTCCGAAATGGTTTTCCCATCTAAAACAACAGGTCTGTTCATATCAATTTTTAAGGCATACAATGAAAGTTGACCGGGTTGTTCACCAGTTACTTTTCCCCAGGCAAATCTTGCATCTTCCGGAATTTTACTTCTAAACCCGGTATAACCAAGATGTTGACCCAGCTTTTCAGCGTTTTTTAGGTCACATTCACCCAATTTAGCTGAATTAGAATTGCTATCCTCTATATCCAAAAAGGAGAAAACCAAATCATTTTTATTTAGTTTCGATAGTATTTCCTTACACGAATAGGTTTCTGAAAAATACAATTGCCCTTTTGAACAAAGTAAGTCTGCAATTTCAAGAATATTTTGTTTTTCTTTAAAACTAATTCGAATCTGCGACTTTTCATTCACAGGATATATTGTAAAAAGCTTAATTCCATAATCTTCCAACCTTTTAGTAATAACTTTTACTGAGTTGGAAAGTTCATTTTTTGATAAAACTTTATCATTACTTTCAAGGGTAATTTCATTCTGATAAATATTTACAGGTTTTGCTGATTGAGGAATTGCAGAATATACAATACTTCCTACCATTACTACTATTAAAATATATATAATTGTTTTCATTATTTTTTTTATTTGTAAAATAAGTGTCGTTTAGTTATACAAAGCCAGTTTGAAATATTGTAAATTGAAATTTCAAACTGGCTTTGTATATGCCGATCGACTGGCAGTTTTGGTTTGCAAGCTTGTGAAGCAAACCAATTACTAACAGCGGTTCGGTATAACAAATTGGTTCGTCATTACTAAACAGCTATAACTAAACGGAACTGATTTGTAAATTATAAAATACCTGTCAACCTACTGTTGAGTTGATACAGATTACCATCCATAAACAACACAGTTGCACTAAACCAGACAGGCTTACTATTATTTAAAATTTCTTTTTGATTTTTTAATTAAGCAGAATGGCTTAACGGAATGTGACTCTGCTTATAAAGTGTGGTTAAAAAAGCTTGTGTTTCAAACTTTTGTTTTAGCCCTAAATACCTCATAAGCAACAACTTATGCTTAATTTTGGATGATTGTTCTGCGAATGAAGTTGCAATCAAATGTGTTGGACTAAAAAGAAAATCATTCTCAGCACCAAAGCTCCATTTTATTTTAAAAACAGGAAGATTAGGCGGTGAGGTTAAGTTTGCATCCGTTTGCTGTTTTAAGGTATAGTACAACTCGGTTTTTGTAGTTGTTTCAACATTACTTCTTTTATTAAAATCAGCCGAAGCACTGAAAACAAATACAAGTAGAAAAAGCAAAAATACTTTTGTAAAAAGATGATTATTTTCCTTAGAATCATGCATACAAGCCCAAAGATACAAAAAATTAAAAGATTACCTATTTTTAGAAAAAGAATCAGGGCAATTGAGTTTAGAAATTTTGTTTAAGTTAGACCCCTTGAGGATCTCTGTTAATCAGTGATTTATGACCCATGCACTTCGTACATGGTTACTCATAGTTCAATCCTTTCAGGATTAAGAAAAACCACAAAGTGGTTGAACAATAAATAACCCCGGGTGTAGCTGAGTAAAAGCAAGCATACCAAAAGGTTCAAGTCCTGAGCTTTCCAATTCTTGTGCAACAATCATGTTTGGTGGGGTAGCAATAAGTGTTGTCATTCCGCTAATTAACCCGGCATATGCCACCGGAAGCAGTAATTTTTTAATATTTACCTGATTATTGGTTGCAATTTTTCTTGTAACCGGAACAAACAACGAAACCACCCCTGTAGAACTCATAAAACTGCTTAAAAAAGCAACACTCGCCATTAAAAGACCAATTAGTTTATTGTCTTGACCTTTTTTTACTTTGGATGAAATAAAATTTCCAATTAACTGGGTTACCCCTGAATTAGATAGCGCTTTTCCCACCACAAAAAGCGCAGCAACCAAAATTACTGTTGAATTACCAAAAGCCAATAACGCTTCGTTGACAGGTAAAATTCCACTAAGAATTAACGCACAAAGTGCAGCAAGTGCAATAAAATCAGGTCGGATTTTATCAGTTGCAAACAAAATGGCAACAATTACTAACAGGATGATTACAAAGTACATAGTTTAGATTTGAGATATGAGATTTTTGTATTTAGATCAAAAACTTAAATCGCTATATAACAAGGAATTATATAACCTCGCATAATAAAAAAACACTGCAAAATAGTTAACTTTTTAAATACAAAACGATAATCTTAGAAATAATTTCATGATTCTATGGTAATGACCTCATCTCATTCGTACCTTGTTGGAAAAACTCCGTACATTTATTAAGTTAGTGAAATATTAGTTAATCTAATCTCCAAAAATATGATGAAATTTAGCACAACTATTATTTTAGCAACCACCGTTCTTACTGGATGTTTCCTCCCGAAAAAAAGTACTGTTAAGAACGATCCGAACCGGTTTGTTTTTTGGGTAACAGTAAATGCATCAATAAAAATAAGCAATGAAACAAAAAAAGAGGTTTATGTTGTCAAAACTGCAAGAAATAAGCCTGGTTCAGGAAAGATTAGAAAATACCAGCGCTTCCTGCATAAAAGTTTAATAGCAGGCCATAGCATACCTATTGGCCCATTTGATAATTACGATGACGCTTTACGGGCTGTTGATTATTATAAATTAACAAAGTTCAACAACGAAACAATAAAAAAATCGATTGACCAAATGCCTGATTCAATTATGAATGATGAATATTATTGGTTTTTCCTTAAATTTTCCTACTCACAACGAAAAAAAACAATTTTTCTGGAAAGAACTGCTGCACGCGTTGCAAGTGGAAACCTAGGAGATTTCAGGACAGTGCTTTGGGAAGGACTTTCTTTTAAACAACTGGCAGCGGGGCCTTTTATTAGTCAGGAAGAAGCTGAAGAAGCAAAGAGGTTGTATCGGTTGGAGGAGTAATTCTGTATCGTTCAAGGAATTGCATGAGATCCCAAACTATCAGAGCAAAGCATAGAATATTTGTAATATTATATGCCGAACAAATACTAATCTTTATGAAGGCCAGAATTATTTTTTTAATCTTTATTTCATCATTAGGCGTTTTTCATGCCGGAAAAGCAATTTCGCAAGAAGGAATTGAGGAAAAACTTTTCAATGAGACTTTTCCTGAATTACAAGACAGTTTAATTTACTCCAACAAAAAAAAATTAAGTTCAGAAAAGGTTAAAGAGTTACGTGATTTATTTCAAAAATTAGACAATGCACTAAAAAATGATTTAAATGCATTTAAATATGGTGCTCTAAGCACTGACAATGCATTGGTTTTTAAATGTGAAAAATTGGAGAAAGCTAAAAATAACTTGAATATCGAAAAGCTTGAAAATCTAATTACTGCTGAAAAGAAAAAAATCAAGGTCTTCCTAGGTATGGTACATTGCAATGATCAGTGTGAACAAACAATTAGAAACCTTGCCCTGTTTCAGCAAGCTTATAAATTAAAAAAGTGGAATTTAGCCTACCAATACTGGAATGTATTATTCCACCATTACCCCAAGGCATCAAAAATAATCTATTCAAAAGGTGCTGATATATTAGAATATAAATTTGAACAAACAAAAAATAAAAAATGGATTGATACTTTAATGCTCCTGTATGATCAACGAATTAAATACAAGTTTTTTGGGAAAAAGGGTCAATATCCTGAAGGCTATATTCTTGGAAGAAAAGCTGTTGATTTATTAAAACACAGAAAACAAGCTGTTGAGCAAGCGTATGCTATTTTTGAAAAATCAATTAACCTGAGTTCGACATAAAATATTCAACACAGAAATTCGGAATTATACCAGATATGTGCTAAAAATGCAGAAAGAATAGCGGGCTATTTTGAGGGATTTTTAGTGCAGAGATGGTATAATTCCGAATTTTCTATTAGATTTGATTAATTTTTGCATAAATCACACCAATTTTTCTAGAACTATCCCGATAGTCTTTCAAAAATTTGTTGCAATTTCTGCTAAAAATTAATTCAAACTGTGTGAATATTTTTAATCGAACTCAGGCTATTACGTAATCATCATTTTTTTAGAATTTATTCCACTATTAAAGTTAATTGTTTTAAGTCTTTATTAGCTGATGAGTTTCCTACCATCACCTTAAACTCTCCAGGTTCAACAACATAATCCATGTTGATATCATAAAAGGCCAGTGATTTGCTTTCGAGGTGTAATTCTACCTGTTTGCTTTCGCCTGCTTTTAAATACACTTTTTTAAAGGCTTTTAGCTCCTTAACTGGTCGTGTAACCGAACTTTGAACATCACGAATATAAACCTGTACAGTTTCTGAACCATCCACTTTGCCAGTATTTGTCACCGTTGCTTTTACTATAAAAGGTTCTCCATTTTTTACAATGGAATCTTTTAATGAAATAGCTGATATTTCGAAAGTTGTATAGCTTAAACCAAAACCAAAGGGGAATAGTGGAGTAATTTCATCGTTTAAATAGCCACGGCGTGCGGTGGGTTTGTGATTGTAGAAGACAGGCAAATGCCCCACAGAACGTGGAAAGGTAATAGGAAGTTTCCCTCCTGGATTATGCTCGCCAAATAAAACCTTTGCAACAGCAAAACCACTTTCCTGCCCAAGGTACCAGCATTCAAAAATAGCATCTGCTTTATCCATAAGGTTGTTAAAAGCCAGCGGCCTGCCATTAAAAACACAAGCTGCAATGGGTTTACCAGTTTTTGCAAGGGCATCAATCAATTTGTTTTGGTCGCCAATTAGCTCTAAATCAGCCCTATCGCCCAGGTGCGTGTTACTCCAGGCTTCACGGGATGTTAATTCATTGCCACCCACAGCCAAAATTACAACATCGGCTTTAGTTGCAACTTTTACAGCTTCGCTGATAAGTTGTTCATTGGTTTTGCTGTCTGTAAATTGCACCTCATCTTCTGCCCAATTACCACCCTCGGTAATGCCACATCCTTTGGCATAAAGTATTTCAACACCTTCGCCCACCTGTTTTTTAATGCCTTGCAATAAAGTGGAGTTAAAATTTGGCACACCGCTATAACCACCAAGCAATTCGCGATTGGCATTAGGACCAATCACGGCTATCTTTTTAAGTTTTTTTGCATCCAACGGAGCAATGTTATTTTCGTTTTTCAACAAGGTGATAGATTCCAATGCTACTTCTAAAGCTAGTGCTCTATGCTTTTCAATGCCACAAAACGCCTTTGCCTCTTGGGGATCAACATAAGGGTTATCAAACAAACCCAATTGAAACTTTAAGTAAAGCATTTCACCCACCAATTGGTCAATCTGTTCCATGCTGATGATGCCTTCTTCAATCAATTCAGGAATATGCAAATAGCAGTCAGGGAATGGAAGTTCGATATTAACACCTGCTTTAATAGCCAGCTCTGCAGCGTGTTTCCCATCGCGGGCAACGCAATGTGCGTTAATTCCATCGCGCTGGTGCATTTCTCTGATGGCAAAATAATCGGAAACTACGAAACCTTTAAAACCCCATTCTTTTCTTAAAATATCGGTTAGCAACCATTTATTTCCATGACCAGGAACCCCATCCAGCTCGTGGTAGGTAGCCATTACACTGTATATTTTTTCATTATCAATCACATTTTTGAATGGGGAAAAATGAAACTCACGCAAAACACGTTCGGAGTAATTAGCAGGGGCAGTATTTGTTCCTCCTTCCGGCTGGCCATGAGCTGCAAAATGTTTCAACGTAGCTGCAACATGTTCTCCATCCCTAAACAATCCATCACCCTGAAATCCTCTTATAGCAGCACTTCCTATTTCTGTGGTTAAAAAAGGATCTTCGCCAAAGGTTTCCTCAACGCGTCCCCATCTGGCATCGCGGGCAATATCTAAAACTGGTGACAACACCTGGTGCGCCCCTCTTAAACGAGTTTCTTTTGCCATTAAGCCATAAACCCGCTCGATCAATTCAGGATTAAAAGTTCCTGCCATGGCAATAGGTTGTGGAAAACTGGTTGCGTAGGCGGCTGCTAATCCATGCAAACTTTCTTCGTGGAAAATGGCTGGTATTCCCAGGCGGGTTTCTTCAATAAAATACTTTTGCAGGGTGTTGCTTAGCACTGCATTTTCATAGGGTGTAAGCGGATCAGTTGTCCCTTCAGAGGTCTGACTTTGCCCCCCTTTTGTTTCACTAATTCTGGTAATCTGGCCAATACCATTTTGCAACTCTTTTTTTAGTGCCGAAATATCAAAGCTGCCATCGGCATTGATTTTAATTAAATCTTTCACCTCAGTATTAACAGCAAGCATTTGCGACATTTTTTCCTCTAATGTCATGTGGCCTAGTAAATCTTTTACCCGTTCGTTAATTGGCAGGGTTTTGTCTTTGTACTTAAAATCAGTCATTTCTGAAACATTTGATGATGAACAACTCGAAAATAGAATTAAAAATAATAAGTAGAAATATAGTAGTTTACTATTCATAGCCATTGAATTTTAAGAAAACCAAATAGTCAAATCGACTACAAGTATACGGTTTTTTTTAGTCACCCCCAAGCAAGTTGTAAATAATCTGCTATCTTTGTTACCTGATAATTAATAAGTTGTATTCCAATTAATTTGAGATCAGACACTTATAGTCAATACGACCATTTTTAAGAGTTATGCAAAATAATATAATTGAACCCTTATCTATTGATGCTGTTGTTTTTGGATTTGAGGAAGAACAACTGAAAGTTTTATTAATAAAATTAAAGCCATTTCCTGAACAAAATACCGACTCGTGGGCATTGCCTGGGGGATTTATTGGTTATGATGAAGACATAGATGTGGCAGCAGAAAGAATTCTTGAAAAGCGAACAGGTGTAAAAGCATTTATGAAACAGCTGGGGGCGTTTGGCGAAGCCGATCGGTTCCCTGGACGAAGAATTGTTACAATAGCCTATTATGCATTGGTAAAGCCAGAAAATTATAAACTATTTCATGAGCAGGATACCAGCGAAATTAAATGGGAAAATGTATATGATTTGCCTGAATTATTGTTTGATCATCGTACCATTATTGAACATGCATTACGGAGCCTTCGCCGCCGCATACGTATTGAACCAATAGGCTTTAATTTGTTGCCAAATAGTTTCCCTTTGCTTGCTTTGCAACGATTGTACGAAGCTATTTTAAACACCACCTTCGACAAGCCTAATTTTAGGCGTAAAATACTTAAAATGAAACTATTAATACCACTTGAAGAAAAACAGAAAGGGGTAGCTCACCGTTCGGCCCGCTTGTATGAATTTGATAAACGGCGGTACAATGATTTACTGGAAAAGGGGTTTAGTTTTGAGTTGTAATACCGAATGGTTCTCATGTAACGGAAATTAAAATACCCTAACATGCTAATCCTTTGGCATTATACTAAAATCTTTTTAATTATCTTGTTGGCGGTTTAGCATCAAATATATTCTCCAGCGGTTTTAGATATGACTTTATTCTACAAATATTACGGTACGCTGTACCTTATTTTACAACAAACAAGCTGCAGAGCAGCGAAATAGTTGTAGCAAACCATCAAGAAACAGTCCTAAGCTACGGAGTAGCGAAACTTGAAACATGTTGAATGACATAGATATAATCAAATAATTTACAATCAATTACAGCCCACCACCACACTTAGTTTCCATTTCAACTATTTTTTGTATATTTACACCATGCTGACTGATAAAAACAAAATAATTGTTAACCTTTTACGAATTGGAGCATATTTGCTAAGGGAAGGAAACCGCATTGCTGAGAAATATGGTATTAACCAACAACAGTTTGTAGTACTCAACTTTATTAGTGAAAATGAACTGGTTAGCCAGAAAGAAATTTGTTCCAGTTTACTGTATGAAAAGTCAAACGTTTCGAAAATTATAAAACGACTTGAAAAAGTAGGCATGGTTGATAAAAAAAGTTCAAGTGGCGATTTAAGATATTCGCACATAAACATCACACCAAAAGGACAAAAAGTAATTAACGAAGGAATTGCAGATTTTAATAATTTCAACGAAAATCTTCTTGGGGAATTATCTGATAATGAGATAGAAAACATGATTGAAACAACTATGCTATTTAACAAAATAATT
>JBNKJW010000079.1:0-45435 GCA_050291445.1 Bacteroidales bacterium
TGAGAGTTTCACAAGTAATAAAGCCCACTAAATTATTGATTTAGCTATTAAAGAAAAAAATAATATCAAAATCAATAATTTGGCTATTTGCAAATCGAAGAGATTGTGCTTTTTTATCCCTTCCTGCGTTTAGCTTGTTGTTGGAGGTAATTAAAAAAAATGAATAAATCGGTTGATAACTATTTTATTGAAGGTTGCGGACGATGCCCTCTGGGAGGCACTCCTGACTGTAAGGTTCATTCTTGGACTTCAGAATTGGATCTGTTGAGGAAAATAGTCCTTAACTGTGGTTTGACAGAGGAAGCTAAATGGGGTGCTCCTTGTTACACTTTTCAAAATAAAAATATTCTTATGGTGAGTGCATTAAAAGAATATTGTTGTATCAGCTTTTTTAAGGGAGCTTTGTTGAGTGACAACAAAAACCTATTGGTGAAACCTGGGCCAAATTCACAAGCAGCAAGACTTTTTAAGTTTAAAAATATTAAAGAGATAATAAAGATTGAAGATGACATAAGAGCATATATTTTTGAATCTATTGAGGTTGAAAAAGCTGGAATAAAAATTCAATTCAGAAAGAATTCCGAGCCCATTCCAGAGGAGTTTGAAGCAAAATTGGAAAAAGACCCGGTTTTGAAAGCCGCCTTTGAAGCACTGACGCCAGGAAGACAGAGAGGTTATATTCTTCATTTTTCGCAACCCAAGCAATCAAAGACAAGAATATCGAGGATTGAAAAGTGTGAGCCTATGATATTCTCAGGAATAGGATTACATGACAAATATAAATCCATGAAAAAATAGAAAACTACAACGATATGGTTCAAGACTTTGGACTCAAAATACAGAGAAGTTTTTTCACTAGCGCTCAAGAGATCGGCTACTGCCTAAGTTAAGACTTCGATAATTGCAAAGCAAAAAGGAGTAGGAGGTAGGATAAAAGAAGTCCTTATATAATGCAAGTCACAGAATTGAAGGGTGCAGGTATGTGCCAGACAATTTAAATATTGATTGCACACCTTTGCTATATCAATTTAATTAGTATTTTGAACCTCCATTGGCACCAGTTTATTCCCTTTGAAAATACATTTATTGTTTGATTTTTTCTTTATATGGGGGATTGTCTATAGCTTTAAGGTGATAAAATTAAAAACAAAAACATAAAAGAAATAAACGCTCTGGTGTGTCTTATTAAAGAATATTGAGAATAAGCACCATGGTGTTTATTAAATTGTAGTTCGTCATACGAAACCACGTGAAATAATCACTATCCTTTAATTATTAACATTGTTTTATTGAATATCAAGAATAAATTTAATACATTTGCGTGAAATAATCACGTAAAATTATGTTGATAAGATTTGTAATAGAAAACATGTTCTCTTTTGGTGGAAGAAAAGAGTTTACAACCATTCCCAATAAGAGATTAAAGACACTTCAAGACCATAAATATGATTTTGATGGGTTTGAAATACTCAAACTTTCTTCTGTTTATGGAGCAAATGGGGCTGGAAAATCAAATTTGATTAAGTCCTTGTTTCAACTTCAAAAGTTAATCACTAAAGAAGAAATTCCATTTAAACTTAAAGACACTCAGAATAAATTCAGGAATCAAAAAGAACAAATTCTTGCCATAGAGTTTATCCAAGATAACACTCCTCTTTATTACGGAATAGTGCTTTCAGATGGCAATATCTCAACCGAAGAGTTGTATGTATCTGGTTTAGGAAAAAAAGAAGACAGGTTAATTTTCGAAAGAAAAACTGTAGATAAAGAAACTACTATAAAGTTTCTAGATGAATTTGAAAATGACGAAAAAAGTCAAGTTCTTAAAACTGTCTTGTTAGAAGAATTTGTTAAACCAAATGAACCTGTCCTTAAGCTATTGTCAAATAGAGATAACAAGTTCTTAAAAGACGTGAAAAAGGCTTATGAATGGTTTTCCGAAACTTTACAAATTTTAACACCAGATTCAAAACCAAGAGCATTAGCTCATAAAATTGACACCGATATTGAATTCAAAAAATATGCAGAAGATTTAATGTGCTCTTTTAATATCGGAATTAAATCATTAGGGACGGAAAAAAAGAATATTAATGAATTTTTCGGAGAAGATAATGAGAATGAACTCGACAAGCTAATTAAAGAAGTTGAAGACTCTCCGAAAAAAATGATAGGATTAAGAAGCAGACGTGGGGATGAATTAATTATAGTTAAAGAAAACGACACTATCTGGGTAAAAACTTTGAAAGTAGAGCATTCTTCAACTAATAAATCTGCTTTTTTTGATTTAGATGAAGAATCAGATGGAACAGTTAGATTATTGGATTTTGTGCCAGCTTTTAAGAATGTGATTTCATCAGAAAAAGTATATATCGTTGACGAAATAGAAAGGAGTATACATCCACTTTTAATAAAAGAGCTTGTTAAAAAATTCTCTTTAGATAAGAAAACAAGAGGGCAATTAATCTTTACAACACATGAATCAAATTTATTAGACCAAGAAATATTTAGACAAGATGAGATTTGGTTTGCTGAAAAAGATTTAAATGGTTCTACAGATTTGTATTCCTTAAGTGACTTTAAAGAACATAAAACGATTGATATTAGAAAAGGGTATTTAAATGGTAGGTATGGTTCAATTCCTTTTTTGGGAAATTTAGAAGACTTAAAATGGCACGATTATGATTTTAACAAATAGGCTTTTTGAAAGACAACCTCCTAGTAGGGAAGCGAAAAGCCTATACATTTTCTGTGAGGGTGCAAAGAGAGAATATCAATACTTTGAATATTTCAGAGAAATTGATTCACGAATTAAAGTAGAGGTTAATAAATTAAGTCCAGTTGATGATAATTCTCCTAATGGTCTTTACCATTTAGCGGAAAATTCATTCATTGGTGCTAAACCAAAATTCCAGTTGCAAGAAAATGATGAAGTTTGGATTGTTTTGGATACCGACCCCGATAAATCAAATAGTAGAGAAGAACAAATTAAACAGATTAAAACACATTGCGAGACAAAAGATAATTGGTTTGTTGTAGAAAGTAACCCTTGCTTTGAAGTTTGGTTGTTTTTCCATCAAAATGAAAAAAATGAGGAATTTGAATCTGATAATATTTGTAAAAGTTGGAAGCAAAAGGTAAATGAAAGTTATGAAGGTGGATTTGATTCAAGAAGGCACCCAATTTTTATAGAAGAAGCTATTAAAAACGCAGAAAGAAATTTTAAAGCAGACGAAAACGGAAAACCTTTGAAAGGTTCATCTGAAGTTTATCTATTGGCAAAAAGTATGTTTGCAGTAATAAAGAATAAAATAAGAGTAGTGAAAAGTAAATTATAAAAAGTACGAACGCACAACAATACATAAAAATAATAGCCGAAATAGTAGTTAATTCAAGGGGTTTAGCCCGCTTCAATATTCTTGTAACTTGGCAGGTTTGAAGTCCGCAATCGGCTACATATTCTTGTGCGAAACGTTAGCATTCAGGCTAAATATTATGAAAAATAGAATTATAAGCTTACTTAAGAGTTTAAAATCGGAAGAAGCATTAATTTTAATAGAAGAGAACATAGATTCTACACAAATTGATAAAAATGAATTTGAAAAGTTGAGAAAAAAGTGGACTGAATATGATATGGGAATTTACCTCAAAATCTATAGAGAAGAGGAGGTAATAAACTTTCTAATTGAGGACTTTTTGAGATTCAGTGAAACTATTGATTTGCCTGAAAAATCCTCATTTAATGAGAGTTTTATATCAGAAAAAAGGCTGACTGTAGAGAAGGAAAAGGCTGATAATGAAGAAAGTTCCTCTCAGAACAAAACTGTAATACAAAGTGGTGAATATATTTATAAGATAGCTAACTTGTTTTCAATAGGCTATCTATACCTGAGTTTTACTATGTTTTACAACACGTTTATGAATACTCCACAATCAATATTTTATTTGTTTTTTATTGTTACTTTAGGAATTTGGTTATTAATATTAGGAGTTTGGGGGTTAATTATACCATATATCCAGATTATAAATAACAGGATTATTATAAAACCGAAATTAGTCAAAACAATAAAATTAGATATTAGCGAAATTAGAGAGTTTACAAATGAGGGAAATAAAATAAAACTATTGCTGCAAAATTATGATAGTGTTTTCATTAACAAAAAATTAATTAAACGAGATAGTAGAAATTTAATTGATGAAGTTCTGAAAAAAATTATAACTTAAATTAGTCCGTTGTTAACAAATAGCAAAAAAACTAGAATGGCAACCTAATAACCTGAGTTCGATTAAAAATATTCAAACTGTGTTGAATATTTTATGTCGAACTCAGGTTAATAGTTTTATCCACAAAACCTATCGTTCAATAGAAAATATAGCTATTTTCAATATAAACCACCTTTAATAGCTTCTAAATAATTAATTTCGTATTGGAATTTTAAGACTTAGAAAATTTCCAAGGTTTTAATTCAATGTTGTTTAGTTAGTATAGATTCTAAAATGTATATTAGTTTATTGGTGTATTTGTATATTAACGTCGAAAATAATATACTAATATACCAATTTCAAATATACAATACTGGCATTTACTAAATAAAACACGATTAAGTGTTTCGTGAATATTAAATAAAATAAAGATGAAAACACCACAAAATCACATATTGGTTATTTTTGGCGCGTCGGGCGATTTGACCAAACGAAAACTGGTTCCTTCGCTTTACGATTTGTACCACCAAAAGTTGTTGCCTGAAAATTTTGCAATAGTAGGCGTGGGGCGGACAAAGATGGGCAATGATGTTTTCCGCGAGAAAATGAAAGAAGGTATCCAAACCTTTGCCAATATTAAGGAGAGCAAAAACGGCACTCTTGGTGATTTTTTAAAATTCCTGAACTATCTTCCAATAGACACTGGAAATGTGGAGGATTACGGAAAACTAAAAGCGCATTTAGAGGAGTTGGATAAGATTAATAACACCAATAAAAATTACATTTTTTACCTGGCTACACCACCCTCGCTATACGGACCTGTTTCGGAATACCTGGGGCACCACGGACTTAATAAACAGGAGAAAGGCAATTATTGGCGCAGGATTATCATCGAAAAGCCTTTTGGGACTGATCTGGAATCAGCCATAGCATTAAACCAACAAGTACAAGCCATCTTTAACGAGGACCAAATTTACCGGATTGATCACTATTTGGGTAAAGAAACAGTGCAAAACCTATTGGTTACCAGGTTTTCAAACGGGATTTTTGAGCCTTTGTGGAACTGTCGTTACATTGAGTATGTGGAGATTACTTCTGCCGAAAATATTGGCATAGGTAGTCGTGGGGGATATTATGATAACAGCGGGGCTTTGCGCGACATGCTGCAGAACCATTTATTGCAACTGGTTGGCCTTACTGCTATGGAACCACCAGCTTTGCTTGACTCAAATTCCATTAGAAACGAAACAGTGAAAGTTTTGCAATCACTCAGGCCATTGACTGAAAAAGATATTAGAAAGAATGTTATCCGTGGGCAATATACCGGATCGATGATTAAAGGTGAAGCGGTGAATGGATATCAGCAGGAAAACGGTATCCCGCAAGGCTCAAGAACCGCAACTTATGTGGCCATGCAGTTTTTTATCGATAACTGGCGCTGGGGAGGTGTGCCTTTTTATGTCAGGACAGGAAAGCGGCTACCAACGCGTGTAACGGAGATAGTAATTAACTTTAAATCTACACCGCACCAATTGTTTAAAGGCTTGCAGGAAAATATGCACCACCATAATCAATTGATAATAAGGATACAACCAGATGAGGGTATCCTGATTAAATTTGGGATGAAAGTACCAGGCGCAGGTTTTTCGGCACAGACAGTTAACATGGATTTCCATTATTCTGATTTGGCCAATACCTATGTGCCAAGCCCCTACGAGCGTTTATTGCTTGACTGTATGCTGGGCGATTCAACACTTTATGCCAGGGCAGATGCTGTAGAAGCTTCATGGAAGTTTGTCAACCCGATATTAGAAGCATGGAGCAACGATAAAACCATCCCTTTGCACGGATACCCTGCAGGAACCTGGGGTCCGCTGCTGGCCGACGATTTAATTTTAGAAGAGCACCTTTGGCGACAGCCTTGTAAAAATTTGAGTAATGATGGGGAGTATTGTGAATTATAATAGGAAACAGAACTTAGAACTTAGAAATTAGAAAAGGTTCTAATTTCTAATTCACTAATTTCTAATACACTAAGTTCAAATATACCAATACACCAAGTTCCAAAACACAAATAAGTTAATTATGCATAAAATAAACACCTTCAATACCTCACAGAAAACTGCAAAAGCATTGGCAAATCATCTTAAACAGCAGGTTGAACAGGCCAACGGGCCTTTTTATTTAGCCATATCTGGTGGTTCTACCCCCAAAATGTTGTTTGAAGCTTTGGTTGAAATAAAGGATGAAATTAATTGGGCGAAAATTCAGTTGTTTTGGGTAGACGAACGCTACGTGCCACCAACAGACGATGATAGCAATTACAAAATGACACAAAATGCTTTGCTGGAACACATTGCTTTGCCAACAGAAAATGTCCACAGAATGAAAGGCGAGTTGAAGCCCAAGGAAGGGCTGCTGGATTATCAAAAGGAAATTGACAAAATACCTGCAAAAAACGGGTTCCCCGAATTTGATTTAATCATCCTTGGAATGGGTGATGATGGCCACACTGCTTCCATTTTCCCAACTGAAAAGGAACTGCTTGACAAGGAAGATGTACTGGCTATTGGTACTAATCCCTATTCAGGACAAAAACGCCTTACCCTGACAGGCAAAACCATCAATAACGCCAAAGAAGTTATTTTTCATGTAACAGGAAAAAATAAAGCAACAGTTTTAACTAAAATCCTGAACCAAAAAGGTGATTTTCTTGAATATCCTGCAGCACATATCAATGGTGCAAATACAGCATGGTTTGTTGATAAGGCAGCATTGGGAGAATAAAAGGAAAGTGAAATTACTTTACCTGAAACCTGGAAAGAACCATTTAATACAGGGCAAACGGGATTAAAAAATAATGTTGCGGTACTCCGTACCTTTAGAATGACGATATCTATTGTTCTACAATTATTTTCGGTACGCTGTACCTTATTCTACATCAATTTTAGCAGCGGAGCTCCTTCTCCGTAATACTATGAAGGAGGAGCTGCGCAATATTTGTAAAAAGCTGGAAATGTATTTAGAACAGAAGGTGCGGAGCACCGAAACATTAATCGGGACTCTAAACTTGATATCGTAATAAAGGAATTTGAAGAAAAAATTAAATCGTAACCACTTTGCCTAACATTTAATACCAAACCGCTATCAAGATAATAGAAAAGGCTTTGGTATAACTTAGAGAACGAAGTGAACGTTCTCATGACCAAAGGGAATAATGCCGAAGAATTAGCATGTTAAGAAAATTTATTTTCTGTTATATGATAACCATTCGGTATAAAATCCTAAAATAGGGCACAAAAAAGCCCAGGTAACACCCAGGCTCTTAAAATTTATTAATGGATTGAAACTTATAAACTTTTTATTTCACTAACCAATTTCTGAAGTGAATCTTTAGCATTACCAAACAGCATGCGTGTTTTATCATCAAAAAACAGGTAATTTTCAATTCCTGCATAGCCTTTTCCCATTCCCCTCTTCATAACAATAATGTTTTTCGCATGTGCCGCATTGATAATAGGCATGCCATAAATAGGAGAGGAGGGATCATCATGAGCAGCCGGGTTGACAACATCATTGGCCCCAATTACAATTACTACATCTGTGTTTGGCAATTCGGGGTTGATATCATCCATTTCAACCAATTTTGTGTAAGGTACATCGGCTTCGGCCAGCAATACATTCATGTGCCCGGGCATTCGGCCTGCTACGGGATGAATGGCGTATTTTACCTCTACGCCTCTATCACTCAGCAGGTTATCCAGTTCGCTGCAAGTGTGCTGTGCCTGTGCAGCTGCCAAACCATAACCCGGTACAATAACCACTTTTTGCGAGTAGTTTAATAATACCGAGGCATCCGATAATGATATTTCTTTAATGGTACCTCCTTCTTTATCAACACCTGAAGCGCCGCCTCCACCAAATCCGCCAATAAGCACATTTAATAAGGAACGGTTCATTGCTTTACACATCAAAAAGGTCAGGATTAACCCTGCTGCACCTACCAGAATACCACCCAGTATCATGGCCTGGTTATGATAAATAAACCCTGCCAATGCCGCTGCAATCCCTGAAAAGGAGTTTAAGAGCGATATTACCACTGGCATATCAGCTCCTCCAATAGGAAGAACAAAAAATATCCCGTAAATTAAAGAAATAGCCAATAACAGGTATACAATTACACTTCGTTCCAGAAATGGTTCTTTGGCAACAATTAAATAAACCGTTGATACCAACACAACTCCCAGCATGGTAACATTCAAATAAGGCAGTATTCTATTCGAAGTATCGCCTAGTTTTCCATCAAGTTTAGCGTAGGCTACTAAACTGCCGCTAAAGGTTAAACTACCAATCACAAGCCCTAAAACAGTTACCAACATCGAAGTATTTTCGGGGTTGGTAAACTCAATAAGGGCAACCAACGCCGATGCTGCACCACCTGTTGCATTATAAAACGAAACCAACTGTGGCATGGAGGTCATCTTAATTTTTCTTGCAATAACAGCACCCACAACTGTTCCAATTGCTATTACCGATACCACCACAATAATATTAGCTAGCTGAATGCCATTTCCATGTTCATCTTTATGCAATATAAGTGTTGTTATTATAGCCAGTACCATACCTCCTGCAGCCCAAAGGTTCCCTTTCTTTGATGATTCGGGGTGGCTCATAAGTTTTAGTCCTATAACAAAAAATATAGCGGCTATTAAATAACTTAAATCAAGTATTATTTGTCCTGTGTTTTCCATGGTTTTTTCTTTGCTCTTAATCAATTTGTTTTAATAAGCTGTATCCTCCAACCTTTTAGCGTATTATGTGTATTTGAACTTATCTTATGAGCAAAGCAAGTAAATTGGTCAATTTGTGTATTAAATCTCAATTTACCAGGTACTCTTTTTAATAAACAAATACACAAATATACCAGTACATCAAAGGGGCCTTTTTGCTTAAAATGGTTGATAAATTAAGACGTAGGCTCCGTATGCACTGATTTGTATTAATTCTTATTCTTTTTCTTTTTAAACATATCCAGCATCCGGTCAGTTACCACAAATCCTCCGGCCACATTTAGGGTGGCAAAAAAGATGGCTAAAATACCTAAGACCAGCCTAAGGTTTAAGGTCGTTAAGTCGGCATGCCCCAACAGAATTATTCCTCCAATAATAATTACTCCGCTAATTGCATTGGCTCCCGACATAAGCGGGGTATGTAATACCGAAGGTACATTGGATATCACCTCCATTCCTAGAAATACAGACAAAACAATAATAAATATTGCTTCTTTGTTTACATCAAAAAATTGTAATGCTTCTTCCATTATCATTTAATTTTATAATGTTGATTTTACTCGTTCGTTCATAACTTCTCCATCTTTGGTAAGGCAGGTACCTTTTATAATTTCATCTTCAAAATTCAGGTTCAAGGCACCTTCTTCTGTAATGAATAATTTAAGAAGGTTGGTCACATTTTTTCCAAACATGGCACTTGCATCTATCTGCATATCAGTAGGGTAGTCGGAATTTCCAACAATGGAAACATCGTTATGAACCACCGTTTGGTTATTTTGGGTTAATTCGCAGTTACCACCTGTTGAGGCAGCCAAATCAATAATAACAGAGCCTTTTTTCATGTTAGCTACTGTTTCTTTAAGAATTAAAACAGGGGCTTTTCTACCAGGAATTTGTGCGGTACAGATTACAATATCTGATTTTATGGCATGATCCTGAATCATTTGCGACTGTTTCTGTTTAAACTCTTCGGTCTGTTCAACAGCATATCCCCCGGCATTGGCATCTTCAACAGCACCTTCCACTTCAATAAACTTCCCACCAAGACTTTTTACCTCTTCTTTTACAGCCGATCGAACATCAAAAACTTCGACCACAGCCCCCAGTTTTCTGGCAATGGCAATTGCCTGCAGACCAGCAACACCTGCTCCAAGTATAAGTATTTTGGCAGGTTTAATAGTGCCGGCAGCCGACATAAACATGGGGAAAAACCTTGGCAAGCGGAAAGCCGCTTCAAGCACAGCCCTGTAGCCGGCAATTGTAGCCATTGATGATAATATGTCCATGGATTGCGCCCGGGTAATTCGTGGAACAAGTTCCAGACTGAACGAAGTAATTTTCTTTTCAACAAGCTTTTTTACCAGGTCAGGGTTACCAAAAGGGTTCATTGCCCCAATCAATACCTTTGATGATTCAATGGTGTTTAATTCATCACCACTTAAAGGATTGATAAATGCAAGTAGTTCACTATCAGATAATAATGAGGTTCTTTCAACTACTTCAGCACCAGCACCAATATACTCCTGATCAGGCACAAAAGCCGAAAGCCCGGCATTTTTTTCAACCAATACTTTTACCTTTAAACCCTTTAAAACTTTTACCATTTCGGGTAATAAAACCACCCTTTTTTCAAAATCAGGTTCTTTAAGTATTCCTATTATCATTTTCTGTTTTTTTATCAAAAGTATTAAATAATTTACAACTTTAAGACTTTGACATCTTTTAATCTTATATGTTTTTATAATGCTGTAATAGAGAAAATTGATAGAATAGAGAAACAGTAATGAACCAACTTCGAAAAGTCATTAAAGTAATTATAATTTGGGCTAAAGTCCTTTGATATTGATATTGGTTGAGGGGCTGTATCAACGGCAAGGCCCTCACCGTAGGTGAAAGTCGTAAAAGCGAGGGTTATTGAGTACTTCAACAAGTGGTATACTAAGCTTGCCTAAGTGCTCAGTGTACCACCTGTCGATATGCAGCGACCAAAGGTTGGTTTTGATACAGCCCCACAAAAGAAATCTGTTGAATGTCAGGAAGTTATCTTACTTTAAGAAGTCATCGAAATACTGCGTTATTTTTTTCATTAAATGAATCCTGTCTTTTCCTCTTACATTGTGTTCATGGGTAGGGTAGATAAAATAATCAAGCAAAACACCTTTATCGATGCAATGTTTTACAAAGTCCTGACTGTTTTGCCATACAACTACCGGGTCAACCCCACCATGAATAATTAATAAACGCCCTTTTAGTTGCTCTACCTTGTCAAGCAGACTAGTCAAAGCATAACCTTGGGGGTTTTCTTGTGGGGTGTCCATGTATCTTTCGCCGTACATTACTTCGTAATATTTCCAGTCAATTACGGGGCCGCCCGCGCAACCAACTTTAAAGGTCTCAGGGTAATTAAGCATTAAGGAGGTTGTCATAAACCCACCATAACTCCAGCCATCTACACCAATTCTATCTTGATCTACGTAAGATAACGATTTTAAATACTCAATCCCTTTCATTTGATCCTTCATTTCTTCTTGTCCGCACTGGCGGTGAATTACATTTTCGAACTCCAGCCCACGGTTGGCCGATCCACGGTTATCAAGCGTAAACATAATGTATCCCTTTTGTGCCATGTAGTAATCCCAAAGATCTGCACCTCCTAACCATGTTTCATCAACTAACTGAGCGTGAGGTCCTCCATAAACATAAACAATCACAGGATATTTTTTAGCCGGGTCAAAATCAACTGGTTTAATCATTCGGTAATATAAATCAGTTTTTCCATCAGCTGCTTTTAGTGTGCCAATATTCATTTTGCCCAATTGGTAATCTTTTAAAGGGTTGTTAGCATTTAATAGTTCCTTAACAACTTTTCCTTTGTTGTCTCCTAAAGTGATTTTTCGTGGGGTAACACTATTTGAAAAATTATCAACAAAATGGCTTTTGTTAGGGCTAATTTCAACACTATGCGTTCCTTTATTTTTTGTTAGTTGCAACGATTTCCCATTTTTTAAACTGTATTTATAAAGATGTTTTTCAAGGGGACTGACCATGGTTGTAGTTACATAAAAATTTTGCTCTTTTTCATCAAAGCCAAGAAAATCAAGTACAACATATTCACCTTTTGTTAATTGTTTGATAAGTTTTCCGTCGGTATTGTATAAATAAAGGTGCTGGTAACCATCTCTTTCGCTGAACCATACAAATTGATTGGGCTTGGTTTTCATAAAGTACATATCATGCTCAGGCTCAACGTATTTGGGGTGTTTTTCTTCAAACAGGGTAGCGATAAATTCACCAGTGATAGCATCAAACTTATTCAATTTCATGTGATTTTGGCCGCGGTTTAATTCAGCGATATAAACATATTTTTCCGATGGGTCCCAGCTTATCCTTGTCAGGTAATCATCTTTTGCTCCCTGGGTTTTCATAAAAACAGTTTTACCAGTTTTAAAGTTGTAAACACCCAGGGTAACCTGCTCACTAGTTTCGCCTGCCATTGGGTATTTGATGCTTTTTAAGGCAGCTATTCGCGTAGTTATATCAACCAAGGGGTAATCGGCTACCATGGTTTCATCTTTTCGGTAAAATGCCAGGTAGTTGCCTTTTGGCGACCAAAAAATCCCTTTATCAATGCCAAATTCCTGACGATGGACATAAGCATCACCATTTACAATTCCTTTGTCTTCATCGTTCGTAATTTGTATGGTTTTTCCTGCTGATGTGCTTACAAAAAGGTTATTTTCAACAGTAAATGCAGCTGATTTTGCCTCTTTCTGGAAGGATTTATTTTTTGCGTTTTTTTCAAATTTAATCTTGTACTCAATTGTATTCGATTTTAGGTTTATCACTGCCAGGTATTCGTCAGACTCAACTCTTAGTTTCCTGTCATCAAGCCATTCATAATCAGCAATGTATCGCATTTCAGGCAAGCCATCTTTTTTCAGTGTTTTGTTAATTTCATCGAGTTTTATTACACTCTTTTCACCACTTTCATTCACACTAATTTGCACCAACTCAACCCAGGCCTTCACATACGTAAAATTCTCATTGTTCCTCCATTTTACAGTCATCATATCTTCCGGATAAAACTGCCTCCACCTGCCAATTACAGCATCCTCAATTGTTAGTTTTTTTTGCTGGGCAATACTGCCTATACTAACTAATAAACAAGCAATCAATAATAGGGTAATCTTCCTCATTTTTTAATAGTTTAAGTTTTTATGGTTTAAAAATAGGTAGAAAATTAAACTTAACCCGAAAAATTTACAGAATTTTTCCTATCTCTGATTGCGACTATCTCTAGCTGAAATTTTGGAAGCCCCCAATTAAGCTTCTCTAAATAGGGATTTAACCCGCGTAAATATTCATGAATGAAGAAATTCTTGAATAATGCTACTCAATCAGCATATTTTGGCACGAAATTTAAAGTCGTTGTTACAGTTTCAAAAAAGATTCATATATTGGTTAATTATTGAAGCTTTATTATCTTTGTCAACCAATAAAAATTTTTATTGCTTAGAAAAAAGTAAAAAATATGTTTAAACTGAAAACAATTTTACCATATAGTCTGGCATTTTTAGTTTTGGCAGGCCTGATTTTAGTTTCGTGTAACGAAGAAACCAATGATGACGATGCCAGTAATAAAATTGATTCGACCTTATTAAAAGATCCTACAATTGTAAAGATTAATGATCGGTTGTTTAGTATCCCTTCTCCGTTTCAAGTGGCTATGTTGGTTAAAGATTTAAAAGTACCTTTTAACAAGGATTTGCTAAACCCTGTTCAAAACCAGAGTAGCTACTCAACCACCTTTCAGCAAGCGCTTAATTTAGGGGTTTACGGAGCCGATTTAAGTTACCTTAATATTTATGAGCAGTTGCCTGATGCCGCAGGTTATTTTGCGGTAATTAAGGTATTATCAAAGGAGTTGGGTATATTGAGCACATTGGACGAAAAAACCCTGAAAAGAATTGAGGATAATAATAGCAATAAAGACTCTTTAATGTATATTTTATCAACTATCTATAGAGATGCAGATGCCTATCTCTTTAATAACAATAGAAATGAGGTTGGCCTGTTGGTTCTTGCAGGAGGATGGGTAGAAAGTCTGTATATTATGACCCAAACCCTTAAGCAGGAAAACAAACAGGATATTATTGACAGAATTGGAGATCAAAAACACCCATTAAATAACTTAATAGAATTAAACAGGCCTTATTATGGTAAGCTTTCGGATGAATTTGATGCTTTTCTTGAAGAGCTGGTGGATTTGGCAACTGTTTTTGATGGTGTGGTGGTTGAATACACCTATGAAAAGCCAACTGTTGACAAAGAAAATAAGCTTACAATTGTCAATAGCAAAAGCAAGACTATTATAAATGAATATCAGTTACAAAAAATTACTGAAATGATTGAAAAAATCAGGAAGAGAATTGTTGGGTAGCATTATAATTTTGATCTTAAAACAATAACTATTAAAACTTTAGTCGTGAAAAAAACTTTATTTAGCTATATAATTATCCCCACTTTAATTTTGATTTCATCTCCATCTTTTGGTCAGGCTGATACGCTACTTAACTTTTGTGCGGGCAACCTAACTACAGAATATATCTCTGATGGTCAGCAATACATTTCGTTGCTAAACGGGGAGGAAATTGCTGAATTCAGGGCCACTTTTTACAGCGGAAGTATTTACCGCATAACAGGCTGTAGTGGTTTAGCTAATGGCAATCTGATATTTTCGGTATACGATACTGAAAGGAATGAAATTTTCTCAAACCGCGATTATCAGAATGCACCTTATTGGGATTTTAAATTTACTTCAACAATGGAGTGCATTATTGAAGCGCAGCTAGATCCAAACGGGCCGCAATCAGGAATGGCTATTTTGTTAATAGGGTTTAAAGGCAAATAATTCTACCTTTTTTAGTTTTCAGATTACACACTTTCATAAAAAAGAATAAATTTACCATTTAATTTGCATGATTATTGAAAAAATCAGAAAAAGGCAAGATTTAAATGAGTGAAAGGATATTAAAAGCTTTAATGCAATTGTTTGCAATCATTGCAAACCCTAAAAGCCATACAAGGGATCGCCGACCAATTGTAAAATCCTTTCTTGAACAGCAACTTAACAAGGTGTTGGTTGATGAGTACCTAAAAATATTTGATTTGTATTATGTTACCCATCAACAAAAATTTAAAACTTCTGCAAGAACTGAAAAAAAAACAGCCGCCAGTTCGGTAAAAGTACTTACCATATGCACTGCTATTAACAAAGAACTCACCCAAAAGCAAAAGCTAATTGTTGTAATCAGGCTGCTTGAGTTTATCAATTCAGAAAACGAAATAACCCAACAAGAGTTCGAATTTGTTTCAACAGTTGCCGATACTTTTCATATCCCTAAAAATGAATATGAAAGCTTGAAAAATTTTGTTCTTCATGCGCACGAGGAAATTGAAGATTCTAGCAAGTTGTTGGTTATTAATTCGTTAAAAGATGCTACAAAGCAAAATATTAACCATATTCAGTCCGAATCGTTAACTGGAGAAATAATTGTTTATGCATTAAAATCGGCAAACATGCACATTTTCATCTTTAAAAATGAAAATGAATTGTACCTGAATAATCAACTGCTTGATGCTGATAAAATTCACATACTTTCGCCAGGAGCATCCATAAAAAACACCAAAATTAAGCCAATATACTACAATGATATTATTACCAGGTACAATTTTGACAAAACAAAATCAAAAATTGCTCTTGAGGCGTATAATATCACTTACAAGTTTAAAAATGGGGTGCTGGGGCTTCAGAAAATGGATTTTTTGGTGCAATCAGGCAACCTGGTTGGAATTTTGGGAGCAAGTGGCTCTGGTAAATCAACATTACTAAATGTTTTAAACGGAAATTTAATACCCCATAGGGGCGAAATACTGGTAAATGGGATAAATATTCACCGCGAGCCCAAAAAAATGGAAGGGATTATTGGATATGTTTCGCAAGACGATATGTTAATTGAGGAACTTACCGTTTACCAAAACCTCTATTATAGTGCCAAATTATGTTTTAGTAACTACAACGAATTCCAGATTTTGCGTGTGGTGTTGCGCCTTTTAAAAAGCCTTGGCTTGTACGAAATTAAAGATATGAAGGTTGGATCGCCACTGAATAAAAAAATTAGTGGAGGGCAACGAAAAAGGCTTAATATTGCACTTGAATTAATAAGGGAACCTGCCATCTTATACCTTGATGAACCAACATCGGGCCTTTCGTCAAGAGATTCTGAAAATATCCTGGATTTGTTAAAGGAACTGGCACTAAAAGGAAAATTGGTATTTATTGTTATCCATCAGCCATCTTCGGATATTTTTAAGCGCTTCGACAGGCTTTTGGTGCTGGATTATGGGGGCTATTTAATTTATGATGGAGATCCGGTAGAGTCTATCAGCTATTTTAAATCAAGTATCAGGCAGGCAGACTGGAACGAAAGTGAATGCTCGCTTTGCGGAACGGTAAACCCGGAGCAAATATTTAATATTGTTGAAGCTCAGGTGGTAGATGAATATGGTAACCTTGCACATGCCCGAAAAACGCTACCTGCGGAATGGAGAGAGAAATTTGAATTACATAAGCGCAAATCGGTTAAAAAGTCGATTTTTGTTAAAAACCTACCTGAAGTAAATTTTAAAATACCAAATAAGCTAAAACAGCTAAAATTATATATTACCAGAGATGTTTTGTCTAAATTAACAAACAGGCAGTACCTTATTGTTAATCTGCTTGAAACCCCGGTTTTAGCATTTATTCTTTCCTACATTACCAGGTATTACAACATTGATCCTTCTAATGAGGCAGGGTATAACTTAATGGAAAACAGTAATTTACCAGTTTATATTTTCATGTCGGTAATTGTAGCCCTGTTTATTGGTATGACTGTAAGTGCCCAGGAAATTATTAAGGATAGAATGATATTGAAACGGGAGTCGTTTGTAAACCTTAGCCGTACAAGTTACCTTTTTTCAAAAGTTAGTATCCTGACTGTTTTATCGGCTTATCAATCGCTAATTTTTGTATTGATTGGTAACAGTATTATGGAAATTCAGGGCATGTATTTGCAGTATTGGGCCGTTTTATTTAGTGTATGCGTTGGTGCTAATTTAATGGGGCTTAATATTTCTGATGGTTTTAAAACTACAGTAACTATTTATATTGTTATTCCTTTTTTAATTATTCCGCAAATTATCCTAAGCGGGGTAATCATTAAATTTGATAATATCAACCCTGCTATATCATCACCCAACAAAATACCTTTTTATGGCGAAATTATGATTTCGAGGTGGGCTTATGAAGCATTGGCGGTATACCAGTTTAAAAACAACGAATACGAAAGACATTTTTATGGTTTTGACAAGGAAAAAAGCATTGCTAATTACAAAAAAGATTACTGGCTTACTACTATAGAAAATAAACTTACTTATTACCAGGTAAATTGGAAAGACAGTAGCAAAAAAGAAAAAATAAGAAACGATTTTGAATTATTAAGAAACGAAATAGGTGAGGAAGTGGTAGATAATAAGGAAGTTAAGCTTTCTTTTGATGTGCAGGCTATTTATCCTGAAAAAATGGATAGTACAAAAGTAGATTTGTTATCGGCCTATTTTAATGAGTTGAAAAATTACTATAACAGAAGATATAATATAGCCATAAGGTTAAAAGATGATTTGATTTTAAAATTGCAAAGTGAGGAAAATGGCAAAGAACGTTTCAAAAAATTAAAGCGGGAACATTCTAATGAAAGACTGACTGAATTTGTTCAAAATTCGGACGAAATAAACTATGTAAAGGAGTATAATGGGCATTTGTATCAAAAGATAGATCCAATTTTTTATAACCCTGAATCAGGTTTTATTAAAGCCCACTTTTATGCTCCAAACAAAAAGCTGTTTGGTACTTACTTTACCACTTTGCGTGTAAATATTTTTGTTATTTGGCTAATTTCAATACTACTTTATATATCCTTGCATTTTAGGTGGTTAGCAAAAGGCCTGGACTTAATTAACCAGTTTAAGCAGTCGAGGGAACAAAAAAGAGAGCAGGAAGAAACAAAAAAACTAGAACAAACATAAATGTTTGTCCTAGTTGTAGTATTTTTTATAAAGCTACTGCACCAGGAACAACCTGCTGGCTAAATAACATTAACTATTAAGCAGGTGAAAATTGCCTAATCTTCGATTTCAATCATTTTAAATGGAATTTTCAAAATTGACTGGTAATCTTCTCCTGCTTCCAGCATATCTTCATCATCCTCTTCGTAAAACCAGTTAATGATTACTCCTTTTTCACCATTCTTTTTAAATACTTGTTCAAGTTTTTTAAATACATCAAGTATACATTTTGATGAACTTGTATTAAAGTACTCTAATTGTATGTTAACTTTTGTTTCCTGAGCTGGCGTATCTGCATATTGATCCAGCCATTCAACAATGGGTCGATAAAAATCAATTGAATTCTCAGGAATTGAACGTCCTTTAATTTCAACTACTCCACTATCAACATTCATCTCAACTGTTGGTGTCTTTGGTGTTCCAGCTATTGTAAGAGTTTCCATTTTTAATATTAAAATTAGCTTATTATTTCAGGTAAAAACCTATTTTTTTCTAAAATACAAATTAAATTTTAGTTATACTAATCAAATCTTAATCTGTTATCAAAATTTCAAGGCAGAAAAAGGTATGCCCACTTTTTTGATCATGAAATGCGTATTCGTATTCGTGTCCTGTTCTTTTTGCTATATCAACAAGTCCTAAACCTCCACCACCTTTATCCGAATACTCATCGTTATTTAAAATCAACTGGTATAATATTTTTAATTCCTTGGATGTCAGGTAGTTAATCTGATCGAGCCTGTCTTTGAGAAATTTTACTCTCTCGGCAAAAACAAAGTTGCCACTTGTGAAACTATAATCATCATTGGCTTCTTTTTTTAAAACAAAAATAGCAAATTTTTTCTCATTTTCTCCCAAATTAATACTTTCAGGAGTATTCTCGGTATGGTGAAACAGGTTTTGAAGTGCTTCAACCATTACATTGTAAACTTTTTTTCTTTTTTTACTTTTCTCGCCCCTCTCATTCAATTCATTTTCAACATGTTCGAGAACTCTCGTTATTAAATCAGCAGAAATAGTCCCTTTATGATGTACAATTACATCGCCATTTATTATATTGTTGTACCAGCTATCAATATCAAATGCCATAAGCCCTAGTTAACAAGCTTCTAAAAAAATAGCTTTTTCAAATTAATCATACAAAATTACGTATAAAAACAGAAGCTGTTAGTATAATTCAATACTATAAAAATAACAAACACCTAACTTAATTCAAATATTTTTTTTATTAGTTGGTATTTTCCATTTTTTTAGAAGCTTAATGTGCATCATTTTTATTTTCAAGATACTCTGCACGTTTTCCTTCAAATATAGGAAAATTTTGGTACCTACACTCTAATTTTCCATTGAACAGCTTATATTTTACATCTGGCTTTAGTCCAATAAACTTTAAAGCCTCAAAATTACTGCTCAAAATCCATGCCTGATAGTTTTTCCAAAAGTATTTTAAGCAGTTTCCTATGGTTGTGTACAGGCCTTCGATTTGTTTTATTTTTAACCGCTCGCCATAGGGTGGGTTAAAAACAAGGTATCCACCACCTGAAGGGGGGATAAACTTATCGAAAGGTTTGTTCCTAAGGCTTATCAACCTGGTAAAGCCTGCCTGACTAATATTGCGTTGTGCAATTTCAAGTTTTCCAAATGCAATGTCGGAACCTACAATTTTTAGTTGTTTTTTATCTGGAATTGATATGGCCATTTTTGCATCATTTAGCAGTTGGGTCCATAATCTTTTATCAAAATTAGCCCATCTCATAAACGCAAATTCTTTTCGAAGGATGTTTGGAGCCATGTTGGATGCAAGCATTGCAGCTTCGATTAAAAGTGTGCCTGATCCACACATAGGGTCAATAAAATTGCTTTTTTTGTCCCATTTGCTCAGCTGGATCATTCCGGCTGCCAAAACTTCATTTAACGGTGCATCTCCTCCACTTTTTCTGTAACCTCTCTGATTAAGTGGTGAGCCTGAGCTGTCAAGCGAAACAGTTACTTTTTCATCTGAAATATGTACATCAATAACCAAATCAGGGTTTTCATTACTAACTGAGGGACGGTTGCCTTCGTCATCTCTTAGTAAGTCAACTATGGCATCTTTAGCTTTTTGGGCAACAAACTTTGAGTTTTTAAAATACTTTGAATTTACAACCGGCTTAATAATGAAAGTACTGCTGTTGTCTAAAAATTCTTTCCACTCTATTTTTTTTATGCCAGTATATAAATCGAGCTGATCTTTTGCTTCAAAATTTCGTAATGGCACAAGCACCCTTAATGCTGTTCGCAAATGCAGGTTGGCTTTGTACAACAACTCCAGGTTTCCGGTAAATTCGGCAGCCCTGTTTATTGGGTTAATTTCCTTTGCTCCAATTGATTGAAGTTCTTCAACAAGCACCTCTTCAAGGCCAAATAAAGTTTTGGCCAGCATTTTTACCTCCTGATTGTTTTTTAACATTTTAAAATCACCCTTTCTATCGTTTGAATTGCTAATTTAAATCTTTCTTGGTTAAAACCCTTAATTATTTGATATTTACAACCTATTTTTTTTATTTCTTCAAGGTATTTATTAAAAAGATAGGCTCTTTTTTCATTGCTTCCGTTTTCGCGAATTGGATCGAATTCCCACTCTAAATCATAATAACAAAGCAGGTACAATGCTGGCTTATAATCAGATAGCTTTTCATCAAGCCATTCTGGGTGCTTTTCGTAAACTTCTTTAAACCAGGTATTTGTGACGATTAAGCCTGTGTCGAAAAAAACGAGTTCATCTTTTTTACTGTCATAAAGCTCCCATTGTTTTATCTGTTCTTTTGCAATTAGCTCTACATCATTGTAGGTATAATCCCTGTTTAAATTGCTAATATAATCTCTGGCAAATTCAGGAACCCATTGTGCGTTAAAGTGCTTTGCCAGTTGCTTGGTCAGGGTTGTTTTTCCGGTTGACTCCGGGCCACAAATGACAATTTTATGCATTTTTCAACTCCATTTTAAAATCTTTTGACCATTCTTTTAAACCAACTACTGCCATTACAGCTAGTCCAAAAAATAATAAAACGGTGATATATAACTCTTTATAAAAATAAACGCCACAAGATATTATGTTTACAAATATCCAGATATGCCACTGTTCCAGATATCTTTTAGCAAGCATCCAGGTTGCAACAAAGCTTATAGATGTAGTAAATGCATCTATGTATGGAATTGTAGAGTCGGTCAGGTTGATTAATACAAATAAAATCAATATAAAAGTTATTACGGTAGCCAAAACAAGAGTAAATACCATTTTATTTTGCCCTTTGAGAGATATAATTTCACTTTTTCCTGAATCCGTATTTTTTGATTTGGACCACATATACCAACCATAAATGCTCATTACAACATAATAAAAATATAGTCCCATATCTGCATATATTCCTGCATTAAAAAAGGTGTACACATAAAGCCCGGAACTAATTAGTCCAAAGGGCCAAAGCAATATATTTTGTTTTACAGAGAAAATTACATAAATAATAGAAGTAAGAGTTGCCAAAAACTCTATGTAATTGTTTGAAAACCAGTCTAAAATTGCACTCATGGATGGGTAGCCCTTTTTTTTAATAATTGGCAAATATAGAAAAAAATAGGAAATCTATTAATAACCTGAGTTCGACATAAAATATTCAACACAGAAATTCGGAATTATACCAGATATGTGCTAAAAATGCAGAAAGAATAGCGGGCTATTTTGAGGGATTTTTAGTGCAGAGATGGGTGATTACCTCCAGTGAGTGCTTCGCAGTTCCGAATTTTCTATTAGATTTGATTAATTTTTGCATAAATCACACCAATTTTTCTATAACTATCCCAATAGCCCTTCAAAAATTTGTTGCAATTTCTGCTAAAAATTAATTCAAACTGTGTGAATGTTTTTTATCGAACTCAGGTTAATAGTAAGCTTTGAGGGGACAGGTTAATAATAACACAATTTCTTCCGCTGGAAGAATTTCCTTGTTTTATTGCCAATTTCCTACACTGGCGGTATCACTATGTCATTTTTACCCCGAACTTTGTTCAGGGCTAGTGCTGACCGCCCACTTTGGGGCTATTCAATTATTCAAAAATTGCTATATGGTTGATTATGATTGGGATTCGCGAATGCTTTTTAAGCCTTACCTTCTACAAAACCTATAATTGAGCTAGGGAAATTCAGTTTGAAAACAGATCTGAATGATAAAATAAGGTGATTAATGTTTTGCCAGTTCATTTTTTCCCGCATGGCCTTTTAGTACCCTAATGTAAAGCTCTTCGTTTTGAAGAATTTCGACGGCTTTTTTAAAGGAGTCATCATTCATATTTAATACCTCATAATAAGCTTGTGTGCCCCATAAGTCTCTGGCAATTAGTGCTTTCAGGTGGTTTTTTAGGGCCTCGTTTTCATGACTGACCCCCTTCATTTTTCCGGGAATTTCAAATGAATCGCTTATTTGCACTGCCAGCATTTCTTCTTCACTTAGTTTATCGTGTATGTTTTCAAGAATGGCAAACTTCAATAAATTCTTTAAAAATTCATCTTCAACTTCATAAGATGACTTAAATTCTTCAAAATTATTATAGGTTTTATGTATGGCTGCCCTATTTTTATCAACGTAATCAAGCACAAAGTCGTTTAATTTGCCATTTTTCGAGATTTTTTTGTAAAATTCAGGGTATTTGGCTGTATCAAGCGGTATATATACATCTGGCATGATACCACCTCCTCCGTACACAATTCTTCCTGTTGATAAGGTTAAATGTTTTAAGGAATCGGCAAAATGGATGCTATCACCTGAGAACATCTCGCCAGAAGTAATTCTTTTTACAATGTCCTGTGAGTAGTCATCAAAACCCTCAGTATATGGTTTTTGAATTAAGCGACCTGTTGGGGTATAATAGCGGGCAATGGTAAGCCGTATTAATGAGCCGTCCATTAGGTTGAATGGTCTCTGAACCAATCCTTTACCGTATGAACGCCTTCCAACTAAAACGCCTTTGTCCCAGTCCTGAATGGCCCCACTCAATATTTCGCTGGCTGAAGCTGTTCCTTCGTTAATCAACACCACCAGGCGGCCTTTTTTAAACAGTCCTTTTGAACTTGAAAAATACTCCGATTTTGGGCTGCTCATTCCTTTCGTAAAAACAATCATTTTTTTCTCGTTAAGGAACTGATCTGCCAAATCGATTGCTGTTTTAAGGTAGCCACCACCATTATCTCTTAAGTCTAATATAAGGTTTTCTACACCTTTTCTTTTTAACTTTTTGCCTGCTGTTAAAAATTCGTCCAGCGAGTTGGCTGAAAATTTATTTAGTTTTATGTAACCTGTTTTTTTATTGACTTTGTAGGCTGCATCAATACTGTAAATTGGAATTTTTTCACGAGTAATAGCAACTTCTTTTATTTTTTTGTTATTGATGTTTTTTATTCCAATTTTTACAGTTGTACCCTTGTTTCCTGAGAGTTTTTCTTTAACTTTTTCAATACTAATACCAACCCCTGCAATATTTTCACTTTCAACAGAAACTATTCTATCTCCTGCTTTTAACCCAGCATTTTCTGATGGTCCTCCAGAATAGGTCGAAATAACATATACAGTATCTCTTAAAATATCATAGGTAATGCCAATTCCGTCAAAACTCCCTATTAAAGGCGCATTCATAGCCCTTACTTCTTCTTTGCTAACATATATTGAGTGAGGGTCAAGATCTTTTAAAACAGAAATAATGGCCTTTTCAACCAGTTTGTTTTCCTGGATGGTGTCAACATAAAACATGCTGATTAAATCCATAACCCGGTTGAATTTATAAACCTGCTCGGTAGAAATCTGAGCTTTAAATGAAGAATTTATTATAAGTAGCAGAATAATTGAAAAGATGCTTCGTCTCATAGTCTCTCTAGGTAATCTTTATATAATCTGTCGAATATCCAAATATACTTATTTAACTTAAAATTAATGCATTTTGTTTCAAATTAAACAAAAATTAACACCACTTTTTTGACTAATACATTTAATTACGTGATAATAACAGATATTCTAAACAAATGTTGATTAACTCATTTTAACAGGGAAACGACTGAAAATTTTAACATACATTTAATTTTCAAACAAATTTTTATTAAAAAAAGGCTGCCTAATAAATAATTTAGACAGCCTTTTTTAATGTTAGATACTTTTTATTTTTTTATTGCAGTTAATTATGAACAATCAAATGTTGTATGTAGTAAGCACCTGCGCCTGCAAAATATCCTAAAGCAGCTAACCAGCTAATTTTTTTGAAATACCAGATAAAGTCGATTTTTTCAAGTCCCATTGCAGCAACACCGGCAGCGGACCCAATGATGAGCATACTACCCCCGGTTCCAGCTGTGTAGGCTAAGAATTCCCAGAATAATCCATCTTGTATAAAGTTATGCAAATAAGTTCCGGCCTCTGCTACAGCAGGATCTGCTATTGGATACATTCCCATAGCACCAGCCACCAAAGGTACGTTATCTACTATGGATGAAAGCACACCAATTGATAAGCCAATTGGATAGACATTTTGGTCAAAAACAGAGTCAAGACTTTCGGCTAATAAACGCAAGTGGCCTGCCGATTGCAGACTTGCCACAGCTGACAAAATACCTAAGAAAAATAATACAGTAGGAACATCAACTCTGGTCAGGATTCCTACAACTGTTAATTTAGATTCATCTTCGGAGTGTTTGCCTCTGTGCATAATTTCGGTAACTACCCACAAAACGCCTAATCCTAGCAACATTCCAATGTATGGCGGCAAATGGAAAGCCGTTTTAAGAACTGGTACCATAAGCAAGGAACCTACCCCCCAGAACAAAATTAGTTTCTGTTGCCATCCTGGAATTTCATGGTTCGATTTTTCATCAGCAACAGTTGGCCTTGCTACATCACCTTTCATGGTGAAAGAAAGAAGCGTTAAAGGGACAACCATGCAAATTAAGCTTGGTAAAATAACTCCTGTTATAATTTGAATGGTAGTAACCTGCTTACCTATCCACAACATAATGGTAGTAACATCTCCAATTGGCGACCATGCACCACCAGCATTTGCTGCTAAAACTACCATGCTTGCAAAAAACCATCGGGTTTGTTTATCATCTATAAGTTTTCGTAATAAAGCAACCATTACAATTGTTGTGGTAAGGTTGTCTAACAAGGCAGACATAAAGAATGTAAGTATACTTAAAATCCACAATAATTTTACTTTATTGGTGGTTTTAATTCTGTCGGTAATCATTGTAAACCCTTGATGGTGGTCTACAATTTCAACAATAGTCATTGCTCCTAGCAAGAAAAAAAGTATTTCGGAAATTTCACCCAGGTGATGCAATACTTCATGTTCTATAATAAAATCAACCTTGCCTTCAGGATTGTTTGCTCCAGGGTTGGCATGAACAAAATGATTCCAGGCAGAACTTACGTATTCTCCGGCATCATTTACCATATTTAAAATATCATTGCTTCCAACAATGTAAATAAGCCAAGCAAGCGACCCAATTACTAATGCCGAAGCTGCCTTATCGACCTTAATTGGATGTTCAAGTGCAATGGCTGTGTAGCCAAGCACAAAAATTACCACCATTAATACAAACATAATTGCTTTATTTTATATGATTAAAAATTAAATATTTCTGAATTATGAAGTGCAAATATAGACAGGAAAGCGATAAAAAAGAAAAAAATTGCCTTTGCTAACTATTCCTTTATGAACATTTTAGCAAAAAAAGAGCGGGCAAGTATTTGCCAGCTCTTTTAATCAATTTGAACTATCTTGTTTTACATATCCATGTTCATATCCATTTCTTCGCCTCCGTCACCATTCCCGTTTCGCCCGCTTCGTTTTTGTTTGAAATTGTTTATGCGGTAGGTAAGCGATAATTTGACAACATGACCTTCGCGACTAAACTCGCCTGATGAATAAGATATTGGTGTTTCATTTGTAAATCCGAATTTAGCAACCCCAAAAACATCTTGTAGTTGTGCTGTAAGGGTAAGTTTGTTTTTTAATAGATCCTGTCTAACAGCTAAATTGCTAAAAAAGAATGCTTTTCTGGAACCCTGAGCTGATATTGAAGGCCCCCGGTAAAAAACATTAATTTGAACCTTTGTATTTTTAGAGAAAGTAAACATACTATTTGCCCTGAAATTGTAGGTAAATGTCTCGTTATCAATGCCTTCTCCTTCTAGTTCTCCAAGTATCTGATAATAATAACCAGTTCCACCTGCATTTAAGCGCCACCATTTTGTAAGGTTCAAATTCATATTTAATTCTACTCCCAAAGAATTGTCGTGGTTAAGGTTTTTATATGTACTAACAGTTGTATCAACTGCTATTGGTACTTCAAAACGCGAAATGACATTGTTTGTCTTTCTGTAATAAGTTTCTAAAGCAACAAACGATTTGTTAAATTGTTGCTGGAAATTAAGTTCATAGGAATCTACGTATTCTGGTTCAAGATAAGGATTTCCTTTTCTAATTCTTTTCGGGTTTGAATAATTGGCAAATGGATCCAACTGTCTGCCTCCGGGCCTGTCTATCCTTCGGCTATAGTTTAACTGTATTTGTTGCTTTTTATTTAATTGTTTAGTGATATAGGCGCTTGGAAATAAATCAAATCGGTCAATTACAAATCTTTCATTTTGGTTAATTTGAAAAAGGTAGCGGTTGGTGTATTCGCCCCGCAAACCAATCTTGTAATCTAAACCAAAAATTTTATTAGCATAGGTTGAATATACAGCTTGAATATTTCTGTTAAAATCTACTTTGTTACTTCTTACAGGATCCAAGTCCCAGTTTCCGGAAGTGGAATTAAAGGTAGAATAAATAAATTCCTCGTTATCAATTTCATATCTTGCCTGATAACCAGCTTCCAGAAAGCCATTTTCACCTAAAGGTGAGCTAAAATCTGCTTTTGCCCGATACTCTTCTCTGGGGCCAGTTTCATCTGCTTTATTAAGTTCTGGCTCCACATCATTGAGGATGTTCCGGTTTTCATCAGTAAAATATTTAAACTGATCATCAGCCCTGGTTCCTCCTCGTTTTGAATAATATACAGACAAATCAAGTTTTTGTTGTGGTTTATTAAATTTTAAAGCGTAATTAAGGTTGATGTTGTAGGTATTACCACCAAAACCTGCCTTGTTTTCGCGCATGTAATAATCGTTGAATGTTGCCGGACGGGTATAATCGTAATACCATGATTGGGAATTCATGTTAAAATCGCGATCGCCATAACGGCCAGATAAAGACAATGTATTTTTATCATTAATATAATAATCAATACCTGCCTGAAAACCAATACCACCCCTGTTAAAATTTCTGGTTCCGTCATAATTGCTATAATAATCAACAAAATTTACTGTATCTTTTGAAATTGTTTCCATTTTGCCATTGCCATACCTTTTTTCATCCCTGTAATCAAAACCAAAAGTAAAACCTAATTTTCCTGTTTTATAGCTCAAATTAACATTGCCTGAATATTTATCATTGGTTCCTGCTGAGAGGTTAACAATTCCGTTTAAACCCAGTTTTTTCTTTTTCTTTAAAATTACATTGATAATACCTGCAGAACCATCGGGGTCAAATTTTGCCGAAGGGTTAGTAATAATTTCAATATTTTCGATCATGTTAGCAGGAATTTGCTGCAAGGCTTCACTTCCTTCCAGAACAGATGGTTTGCCATCAATTAAAACAGTAAAGCTACTGCTTCCCCGCATTTCAACATTTCCATCAATATCAACACTTACCGAAGGTACATTTTGTAAAACTTCTACTGCTGAACCACTTGCTGAGCTAATATCCTGGCTAACGTTAACTACCTTTTTATCAATCTGGTACTGAACATGTGATTTGTCTGCTACAACATTTACACCTTCTAGTGCCACCGACGAGTTTTCTAATTTTATTTCACCAAAATTTTGTTCTGTACCTTGCCCTTTTCCACGCCCTTTTGGGAATAAATAAATGGGTCTTATTTGCTTGTGCTCAAAACCTAAAAACTTAATATCTAACCAGTAAACTCCTAGTTTTAGCTCTGATAATTTAAAAGCTCCGTCTTTATCTGTAATGCCCCCGGTAAGTAAAGATGAATCACGCATTGAAAAGAGCGAAACAGTTGCATATTCAACCGGGGAACCTTTATCATCAACTACTTTGCCTGAAATAATGCCAATAGTGGGCATTTCCATTCCTCCGGACGGACCTTGTGCTATTGTTTGGCTCATGCTCCACAGAAACATCGATAGTATAATAAGTGCTTTTGTCTTCATCTTTTTTTGTTAAATTATTAGCTTATTCTTTAAATTTTTATGGTTTGACACCCAATTTTTGGAAAACTTGCGTTTTCCAGAAAATTTTCTTTGCAGGATATAACAGTCGGAATGCTATTTTTGTTTTAGTTTTGTAAAAAAAGTAAAGAAATAATGACGAAGGGGAACATAAATACTGAAAGTATTACCAGATCTTTTTTGAAACTTGTAAAAAGTGAAAACAAAAGTAAAATTGATAGTGCTATTCAGTTTGTGAAAGAACAAAGGGGAAATAATGAAGATTTATTAACAAACCTTGAAGATGCATTAACGATTAGTAAAATATGCATTAATGAAATTAATCTTGACCCATCAATAGCTATTTCCTGTATTATTTATTTTGGCTTGGATAAAAATAAAATTGATTTAGCTGGTATTGAAGAAAAGTTTGACTATCGTACTTCGCAAGTCCTTTCTGGATTAGTAAAAACACCAAGTGTTCGATTAGATAAGTTAAGTATTCAATCAGAAAATTTTATAAAACTTCTTTTAACTATTAGCCCTGATATTAGCACCATTCTGCTTAAGCTGGCTGAAATGCTTTATTTGCTCCGCAATTTAAAAAAGGAGAATGCTGATAGTCAATTTGCAACTGCCTCGGTTATTTCAACTTTGTATGCCCCTATTGCACACCGGCTTGGTCTTTATGCAATTAAAACTGAAATGGAAGACTTGTCGATGAAATATCTGCATCCTAAAACTTATAAGGAAATTGCTAAGAAACTTGAGAAAACAAAAGATAACCGGGATCATTACATTAAATCGTTCATCTCGCCTTTAAAAAAGGAACTGAATAAGCAAAAAATAAAATGTGAAATAAAAGGCAGGCCAAAATCCATTCATTCCATTTGGAATAAAATGAAGACGCAAGGTGTTGAATTTGAGGAAGTTTATGATAAGTTTGCTATCAGGGTAATCATTGATAGTAAGCCTGAAAATGAAAAGACGGATTGTTGGCGCGTTTATTCGATTATTACCGATTGGTACAAACCTAACCCACACAGGCTTAGAGACTGGATTTCGAGTCCGAAAAGGAGTGGTTATGAGTCGCTCCATACAACAGTTATTGGGCCTGAGAATAAATGGGTAGAAGTACAAATTCGTACCATTAGGATGGATGAAATAGCCGAAAAAGGGCATGCAGCGCACTGGAAATATAAAGAGAAAAAAGAGGGCGCTGGATCTGATTGGCTGGCACAAATCAGAGAAGCTCTTGAGAAGCCGGAGCAATTATCTGATAATGAGCATGATAAAAACAAGGCAATGCTCTACACTGATGAAATTTTTCTGTTTACTCCGGATGGTGACCTTCGAAAATCGCGAACAGGCCACACTGTTTTGGATTTTGCTTTTTCGATACATTCTGATGTTGGTGAAATGTGCACAGGGGCTATTGTTAACGACAAAATTGTGCCAATAAAACAAGAATTGAAGAATGGCGACCATATTAAAATTTTAACAGCAAAAAACCAAAAGCCCAGGTATGAATGGCTTGAAATAGTAAAAAGTCCTAGAGCAAAGGCAAAAATAAAAAGGGCTTTAAAATCAATTAATTACAAAGATTCAGAGTTAGGTAAAGACATTGTAAAGCACAAGCTTTCGCAGTTAAAGATTGAGTTTAATGATGTAAATATCAAAAAACTTTTCGAACATCTGGGTTATAAAACCTCAATGGATTTATACCAGGCAGTTGGTGGCGGAAAGTTTGAAATTAGCAAAATAAAAAAGGCTTTTTCCGAAATTGAAGAATTAAATGAAAAAGCCCATGAAAGCAAGGGGCAGCCAAAACTGGAGGTTTCTGACGATGAGTTTGTTGAAACCAAAGATTTTTTAATTATTGAAAATAATTTGCAAACTATTGATTATCATATGTCTAAGTGTTGTAACCCAATTCCAGGTGATGAAATTTTCGGATTTGTTACCGTAAGCAAGGGAACTAAAATACACAAGAAAAACTGCTCAAATGCAAAAGATATGGTTACCAGGTTCCCTTATAGGGTTATTAAAGCAAAATGGAACAAAGAAGCTGAATTAAGTAAGTTTATGGTAAAGTTAAGGATTACTGGCCGCGACAATATTGGGGTAACAGCCAGTATTACTGAAATTATTTCAAATGAGTTTAAATTAAATCTACGTGCAATTACCATACATCCCCGAAAAGATAATATGTTTGAGGGTATTGTTGTAACTACTGTTCATAGTAAAAAACAACTGGACGATCTTATCAATCGCCTTAAAAGGATTGAAGATGTGGTGAATGTGACGAGGATTGGGAAATAGGAAATTAGAAATTAGCGTATTAGAAATTAGCGTATTTGCATATTGGAACTTTCCTCTTGAACGAAGTGAGTAAATTAGTATATTAGAGTTTTGATGCTTGTTTTAATCTAAACCAATACACCAATAACAATTATACAACAAAACGAAAAAAACAATGTCGAAGATTTCATGGAAACCCGGAACCTCTATTTACCCTTTACCTGCTGTAATGGTTTCAATGGGGAAAACTGAAGAAGAATATAATATTATTACCATTTCATGGACAGGGACCATTAACACCAATCCTCCTATGTGCTATATATCTGTAAGGCCAGAGAGGCACTCCTTTACTATTTTGAAAAAAAACATGGAGTTTGTTATTAATCTTACTACCAGGGACTTAGTGCATGCAGCAGATTGGTGCGGAGTTAAATCGGGCAGGGAGTTTGATAAGTTTAAAGAAATGAACCTGACCCCAGGAAAATCACAAATTGTAGCCGCACCGCTTATTGAAGAATCACCATTGAATGTTGAGTGCAAAGTAAACAGAATTGTTCCTCTTGGAAGCCACCATATGTTTATTGCCGATGTGGTAGCTGTTAATGCTGATGAAAAATATATGAACGAAGAAACCGGTGCTTTTCATTTTAATAGCGCAGGATTGGTTTCCTATACACATGGATTTTATTATAAACAGGGTGATGAAATTGGTAGTTTTGGTTTTTCGGTAAAAAAGAAAAAGGAAAGGTGGAGGAAAAAGAAGTAAAACCTAGGTAGCGAGCATTTGATGGGTTATACTTTCAATTGTTTTATTTCTTCTGCTACTTTTTTGCAACTTTCTAAAAAATTCTCAACAAGCAGGTCAAGGTTATGGGTATCTTCCTGGGTGGCCATCATTTCAATTTGTTTAAGGTTGTTTGCTTCCTCCTGGGCACCAATAATCATGAACGAGTTTTTTGCTTTATGTGCTGTTTCTTTTAGGTTATGCCAGTCTTTTTGTTTGTATGCCGTTTCAACCTCTTTCTTTAATTCGGGTAATTGTGCTGTAAAAATACCAATAAGCTCTAAAATAACAGCTGTGTCATTTCCTGTTGTAGTTCTAAGGTAAGTTAAATCAATCATTTTTTTCACCAGGCTTGTTTATTAGCAAAGATATTAATTTTGAGAATAACTCCTCTTTTTTAAACGGTTTTACTAAGTAATCATTCATTCCAGAGTCAAAACAATTTTTAATTTCGTTCAATGTTGCGGCTGCGGTTAATGCAATTATAGGAACTTTTCTTTTTACATCATTTTTTAGTTTCCTTATTTGCCTGCTTGCTTCATAGCCATCCATATCCGGCATGTGCAAATCCATTAATATAATATCAAAATCGCTTTGTGATATCAAAGCAAGAGCCAATTTCCCATTTTCGCATGTTTCTGTAATAAACCCGTGTTTATCGAGTAGCGATTTAGTAAAAAGCAGGTTCATGGCATTGTCATCAACTACTAAAACCCTTTTTGACTGAACAGATTCTATATTGTAGGGTTTATCATTGGGTTTTGATAACATTCTTTTTACATATGGGATAATGAATATAAAAGTGCTACCTTCAAATTTTTCACTGTCTACCCATATTTTGCCATTTTGAATTTCAATAAGTTGTTTTGTAATGGCTAAACCCAGACCTGTTCCGCCGTATTGCCTGGTGGTATCATTGCTTTCCTGGGTGAAACTATCAAAAATAATGGTTTGTTTTTCCTTTGCAATGCCAATTCCTGTATCAACTACCTTAAATTCAATATTGATGGTTTCATCGGTTTCGGATAAAATATTTGCTTCAACCGTAACGCTTCCTTTTGGGGTAAATTTTATTGCATTACCTACCAGGTTTATTAAAACCTGGTTTAGCCGATGTTCGTCTCCTACAACAAAATGAGGAATGTTTTTGTTTATTTTGGTAACAAATTTTAATTTCCTGTTTTTTAGCTCAAACTCCATACTTCTTTCAATACGGTCAATTGTCCTTCGTATTGAAAATTCAGTTTTTTCAAGATGGTACTTTCCTGAACCTAGTTTTGAGAACTCCAACAAATCGTTAATTATCGCCAGCAAATGATCCGATGATATTTTAATGTTGCTGATGTATTCTTTTTGTTCGTTGTTTAGTTCTGTATCTTCAAGCAGATTCGATAGGCCTATTATTGAGTTCAGTGGGGTTCTTAGTTCGTGGGTCATATTGGCCAAAAAACGTTCTTTGGTTTTCAGTGCTGCATCGCTTTGTGCTTTTGCTTTTTTTAGCTGGTTATTCTGCAACTCAATTTGTTGTATCATAAAGTTAAAACCATCGGTTAGTTTACCTGTTTCATCTTTACCTTTTACAACTGCCCTGATTGAATAATCTTTTTCAAACGAAATTTTATTCATTACATGGTATAAATTGAAAATGGGCATTGTAATTCCTCCATGAAACAGAAAAGCCAGCACCGTGGCGGTTATAATTGAACCAAGCAATATATAAATCATTACCTGAATATATTGCCCCTCCTTTTGTATGTATTCTTCAAGGCTGTATTCAATTCTGATGGTGGCAATTATTTCTCCTTCAAAAACCACTGGTCTGGAAATAAGCACATGATTTTTATCAAAAATGGTTGTATCAGCTAAAAGGGGAATAGTATATTTATTAATGATTGGCCGGTCTACACTTTTATATTCTACAAAAAGACTGGAATCAGGTAATAAAATCATTGCATTTTCAACATGTTTGTCTGCTTTTAAGGCAGAAAGGTAGCCCAATGCTGCCTTTTGGTCTTTAAAAATAATGGTGGCAGAGTTACTATCGGCAATTACATTGGCGAAAATTCCAAGTTTTTCTTTAATTTCTTTGTTGTAGAGATTCTTTTCGTAATAAAACTGGACAAAAGAACCCAGTAATACACTAACTGTGCTGACTGTAACAATTAACACAATAATTTTGGTACGAATGGATTGGTTTTTATAAAAGCGCATTTTAGTATTGTTCAATTATAGTGGCAAGCTCTAAAAAATCCGGGTTTACTACCAGCTTTACCTGTTCTAATTTTCTTGGGTTAACCTCGTATCCATAGTTCGGACAAGTTCCAACCAGGTTTATCATGCCTCCAAGTTTGCAAAACTTGTTAATATTATCGCCCACTAAAAGGGCGTTTTTGTAAATTAAAAGGTTTATTGCTTCTGATATTCTTTCCTCATCAATATTAGCAATAAAAACCAGGTGACAATGCCTGATTTTTTGTGGATGGTTATAAAATTCTACTTTCCACTCCCTGTCTTTTATCGTTTTTTCTCTAAGGGTATGGATTAGTGCATTACTTAGTGCTTTATCTCCTAAAACGCTTAAAATAAACGGAGAAACACTAAAATTAAATGCTGTTTGAGGCCAATGAACAACTTTTGTTAGGTTATAAATATAACCTGCTTTAATATAATTTGGATCATCCTTTCTCTCTTTCAGCGTCATTCATCATAAATTTTAGCTAAAGCTAATACTTTTGAGCTAATATTTAAACTTTTCTGCTGAATAATTTTATAGTTAATTTCAAATTTATGGCCATTGTTTTTTCCTGAAATATTAATCATACCACCTTGGCTGCAAAAATTATTGTCTTCTTCGGTAATGGTCAGGATATTTTTATCAGCAGAAAGCGCAATAACTTTATTGGTGTAGCTTTTTTTGTTTTTACTAATAAAAACTGCTGCTCCTTCTTCAAAATCTTCAATGGTTTTAGTGCATATTACCTTCCAGTTTTTATAAATAGTATTTTTTTGTGTGCGGATTTCATAATTAATTGGTAGTTCATTATCCGTTAAAACATAAAGGAGTTGCTTTGAATTGAGTGCTTCATTTTTTCCATACCAGTCAATAAATTTGGTTAATTTAATAATCAGTTCAATTTTTTCTACTGATGCTTTTGATTGAGATTTAATTGTTGGAACAACACTTAACAAAATACTTGTAAGTAACACAAAAGATAAAACAACATTTTTCATAACGCAATAGATTTTTAATTGATGATGTAAAGTAAAGTATAATTTACAAAAAGTCAAAATAAATTCAATTAAAATTTGGTATTGTTGTCAAATTTGTACAGGTTGAGAGGTTTTTATTCTTGAAAAATCATTGATTTAGTTTACATCGAACAACCAAATGGGCTAGGTTTAAGTCTAAATTTCGTGTATATTTACTAGCTCTCCGTAATACAATTTTAAATTTGACATCTAAAAGATATCTTATAAATTTGTATAAGATGCTAGTTTAGCATAAAACATGAAATAGATAATAAACAATGAAAATCATGACAAAAAGAGCAGGTTTGTTGATTTTATTTAACCTTATGGCCTTTGTTTACTTGTCGGCACAAATCGATACCTCTGCAACATTGGTAGTTGCAGATAATCAGGAGGCAGAATTGGCTTATAATAAAGGGGTTAAGAATTATAAGATGAAACTTTTTGATAAGTCCATTGAAAATTTTAATGCTGCTATCAGGCACAAGTCTAATTTTTATCAGGCATATTACAACCTGGGAAATATAAAAAAAGAGCAAAAAAAATTCGATGAAGCAATTGAAGATTTCAATCATGTTATAAGGCTAAAGTCCGATTACGATAAAGCTTATTATAGCAGAGGATTAGTTTTTCTTGCAAAAAACAGTTATAAAAAAGCACTTGATGATTTTACAAAGGCAGTTGAGTTAAATACTAAAGTAGCTAAGTATTTTTATTACTGTGGGGTTGCAAATTTTTTGTTGGGCGAATTTCAAAAAGCTGAAGATAATTATACACAGGCACTTAAAGTAAATCCGGATTATGCCTTTGCTTTTAACGACAGGGGCAGTGTTAAACGCCAGTTAGGTAATTTTGACGGTGCTATTGCCGATTATAACCTAGCCATAAGGCACGATTCGAAACTTACTTTGGCTTATAATAATTTAGGAAGTGTTAAGTGCGAAAAGAAGGATTATAAAGGAGCTATTTTAAGTTATAATGATGCAATTAGAGTAGATCCTGGTTACTTTTTGGCGTTTAATAACCGAGGAAGTGCATATTTTGAGTTAGAAGAGTATGAGAAAGCTATTGAAGACTTTAATAAGGCCATTTCGCTTAATAATAATTATGCTAGGGCATATTGTAATTTGGGTTCGGCACTAATGAAACAAAAAAAATATGAAGAGGCGCTTGAGCAGTTTAATAAAGCGGTAAATTTAAATGAGCAGTTTGCTGAGGCCTATGGTAACAGAGGAAATGCCAAAGAAATGTTACGCGATTTTGATGGCGCATGTGCCGATTGGAAAAAAGCAGTTGATTTGGGTATTAAAAATCCGGAACTGTACCTAAAAGGTTGTGAATAAATTTCTAAGTTTATAGTGAGTTATATTAAAATTGAAAAACCACCTAAAATGAAGATATTCAGTAGATTAATTCAGCTTTTTTTCATTGTTGCAGTAAGCTGTTCAATAGTTAAAGCACAAGAACGGATATATATAAATAAAAAAGAATTTAAACAAACCGAGGAGGGTTTTAAACAAGCCTGGGGAAATATTAAATCTGCAAATTTTCTTTTTTTCCAGCATCGCGAGGGCAGTTATAGAAAGGCCATTGATTATTATAAAGAAGCTTTGGCTTATAACTCGGAAAATGCCGAGTTGAACCTGTTAATAGGAATATGTTATTTGCGCTCGTGGCCAAAAGAAAAAGCAATGGAGCACATTGTAAAAGCGAGTGATTTAAAACTAAATATACATCCTAAAATTGACTTTTTTCTGGGACGGTCAATGCAAATGGCTGGTGAATTTAACAGGGCCATAGGTGCTTATGAATCATACAGGGATAATTTATCAGGAAATAAGAAGGATGTTTATGTGTCAATTATTAATAAATATATTTCGGAATGTGAAAATGGCATTGAGCTTAAGAAAAAGAATACAAGAGCGTTGATTGATAATGTTGGAACAGCCATAAACTCTGTTTTTGATGATTATAACCCGGTACTTGCCCCAGATGGTTCATACATGGTGTTTACCTCGCGCAGAGGCGAAAAAAAAGACCTAAAGAGCCTGGTTGATCACAAGTTTTTTGAGGATATTTATGAAAGTAAAAAAGACCTAAAAAGCTGGAGCGAAGCGGTGAATATTGGCAGTCCGGTAAATACCAAATGGAACGATGCTGCGGTGGCCTTATCGGATGAAGGAAAAAAAATGGTCATTTACAGAGGAAGAAAGGATGGGGGCGATTTATATTCGACCAATTTAAAAGGAAGCAAATGGGGAAATATCCACGATTTAACAAACAAAGTAAACAAAGGCGATTCGCACGAGTCATCAGTGTGTTTTAACAAAGATGGATCACGGATGTATTTTGTAAGCACAAGGGAAAAGGATAGCCAGGGGGGTAAAGATATATTTATGAGCCAGCTGGATGTGAAGGGCAAAAGATGGTCAAAACCAGTTAATTTAGGACCTGTAATTAATTCTCCGTATGATGAAATATCCGTATATGTTACACCTGATGAATTGACTATTTATTTTAGCTCAAACGGGCATAAAACAATGGGTGGTTTTGATGTTTTTAAGTCAGAATTTAAAGATAGCACCTGGTCCGAGCCAGAGAACATGGGCTTTCCGATAAACTCTCCGGCAGACGAGATATACCTGAAAATTATGGATAATGGCAGGGATGCATTTTATTCATCTTCAAGAGACGGTGGAAACGGTGGCCTGGATATTTACCAGGTGACACTTTTGGGGCCTGAAAAACCACTGGTATTAAGCAATGAAGATCATCTTATTGCAAGTTTGGTAGTGTCTGATTCTGAGTCGTTTATCGAGGGTGCTGTAGAAATTCAGTACACCCGAATGACCGTGGTGAAAGGAATTGTTACCGATTTTAACACAGGCCAGCCAATTGAATCGACCATTGAATTAGTTGATAATGCCACTGGTGAAGTTGTTAAAGAAACAAAATCAAATTTGAATACTGGTTCCTATCTGATAACACTGCCATCTGGTAAAAACTATGGTTTTTCGGTGAATGCCGATGGGTACATGTTCCATTCCGAGAATTTTAATGTACCTGAAGCAAGTGGTTACAAAGAGATTTTTAAAGATGTTGCTTTGCAGCCGATGACTGCTGGCTCGAAAATTATTCTTTATAATACCTTTTTTGAAAGTGGAAAGTCGAACCTGCAGCCCGAATCTTTTTCGGAGCTAAACCGTGTGGCAAAAATGTTTACCAAATACCCCAATTTAATTCTTGAAATATCAGGACATACTGATAGCAGGGGCTCGGTTGCTGTTAATAAGCGATTGTCGAAAGCAAGGGCCAAGTCGGTAGTTGATTATTTGGTGGGGCAGGGCGTAAACCCGGCCAATTTAAAATCTGTAGGCTATTATTTTAAATACCCTGTTGCCACAAATAAAACCAAAGAAGGCAGGCAGCAAAACCGTAGGGTAGAGGCGAAGATTATTAGTAATTAGATAGGCTGAAAAATATAATTTAAAGAAAGCGTCCGATGGTTTTGATACATCGGACGTTTTTTTTACCTCCTTACAAACAAGAATATGCTATAGCGAAGAATGGGGTTAAGGCGTTGGCCTGATGGGTTGTAGTCTTCTTTCAAACTAGCGATGCTTCAAGACCTGTTAGGTTTTTACCTGAAAAAATCGATGGTTATTTAGTTTTTTATAAGGTTTTATAAACACAAACCTGACAGGTCTGCCCTTAAAACAGAGATGAGCTAAAGCAAAATTTATCACCTATAGTACTATTATAATGTTGTAGTCTTCTTTCAAACTAGAAAATAGCTATAGTTTTCGGAATTATAAATGTAAAATTTTATACCGAACCGCTGTTAGTAATTGGTTTGCTTCACAAGCTTGCAAACCAAAACTGCCAGTCGATCGGCATATACAAAGACATTTTAAAATTTCAATTTACAATATTTCAAACTGGCTTAGTATCGTTGATTAAAACCATATGAGAAAAATCATAAAAATTAGCCTTCTAACTATCTTTTATAAACACCATTCTTTATACCTTTGCTGAAATTTTAAAAAAAAATATTTTATTGCTTTAGAAAGTAATTTTAACTTAGTGTTATGTAAAGATTGATATTTCAGGTGCGAGTTTGATGCTTAGCATTTTTTTATCTGTTAGAAGTCGTTGATCACCAGTCATTTGTTATTACTAAACTAATGAACAGTGCTAATGTAAAACTTAGCGTAATGTTCTCTTGAGCTTGCGAAAAATGACTTCGTCCGAAGTGCACCAGCCAGGTGTTGCCACCTGCCTAATTTGCCGGAAATATCAAATTTGACTTAATACCAGTTTTTAACATTTAACATCTTATATCTAATAACAATGAAAAATACACCTTTTTATAAATTTCATATCGAAAACGGGGCAAAAATGGTCCCTTTTGCCGGCTACGAAATGCCAGTTGAGTATACTGGTGTTACCCAGGAACATTTAAAAGTTCGCGAAAGTGTTGGCGTTTTTGATGTTTCGCACATGGGCGAAGTTTGGGTAAAAGGACCAAAAGCCTATGATTTTGTTCAAAGAGTAACTTCAAACGATATTTCTGTGCTTGAAATTGGTCAGGCACAATACAGTTGTTTCCCAAATGGCAAAGGTGGAATTGTTGACGATTTGCTGGTTTATTATTACGAGCAGGATAAATTTATGTTGGTGATAAATGCCGCCAATATTGAAAAAGACTGGAAGTGGCTGGTGGCGCAAAATACAGAGGGTGCCGAGTTGGAAAATGCTTCGGATGAAATTGCACAATTAGCCATTCAGGGACCCAATGCTACCAGGGTACTTCAAAAATTAACCAAGTGCGAACTGGCTGATATTAAGTATTATACCTTTGTTGTTTCGGAATTGGCCGGGATTGAGGAGGTAATTATTTCTGCAACTGGTTACACAGGTTCCGGAGGCTTTGAATTGTATGTGTACAATAAAGATGCTGACAAGCTTTGGAATGCTATTTTTGAGGCAGGCAAAGAGTTTGATATCAAACCTATTGGTTTAGCAGCCCGCGACACATTGCGTTTAGAAATGGGCTACTGCCTGTATGGAAACGATATTGATGATACAACTTCACCTATTGAGGCAGGTTTGGGGTGGATTACTAAATTCACTGATGAAAACCAGTTTATTGATAGAGAGTTAAATGCTAAAATAAAAGAAGAACCCATTGTTCGCCGATTAAAAGGTTTTGAAATGGTTGAACGTGGAATTCCAAGAAAAGGCTATGAAATAGCTGATGCAGAGGGGAATATTATTGGTGAAGTAACATCAGGAACCATGTCGCCAAGCTTAAAAAAAGGGATTGGTATGGGATATATCAATGCCGGGCATTTAAAAGCAGATACGGAGATTTATATAAAAATCAGAAATAAAAATATAAAGGCAAAGGTGGTAAAGTTACCATTTTATAAATGATAGTTGCTAGTGTTAAGTCAAATTTGATATTTCTGGTAATTAACCAGGTGACAACACCTGGCTGGTGCACTTGTCAGGTGTTGCCACCTGACAAATTAGCTTTGACATGACACTAGTAGCAAATATGTTTGATAGTAGAGACGCACGGCCGTGTGTCTCTACTATTTTTAGCATGTATTGTTTTTTGTAAATTATTTTTTTTGGACTGTGTTTAATTGTATTTACTTTTAGACAGCAATCAATTCAATTATCTATAAATAATATAAACCAAATATCTCATATTAAAAATAAACCGGATGAGCTCAGAAAAACTTCAACTTGACATTTGTTTGTCACCCAGGTTGTTAGGGAATTATAATCTTGATAACACAGCCATTGTTATTATTGATATTGTAAGGGCAAGCACAACTATTTGCACAGCCATTTCGTATGGTGTGGAACACATCATTGCCCTTGATGATGTTGATGCTACCAAAAAACTAAAAAATGATGGCTACCTGATAGCCGGAGAGCGGGATGGTGAACAACTGGAGGGCTTTGACCTGGGAAATTCGCCAATTAGTTTTATGGATCGAAAAATGTTAGAAGGCAGTAAGATAGCAATGACTACTACCAATGGTACACATACCTTAAAAATAGCCACTGAAGCGGCCAGTAAATATTCGAATACAGAAATTTTGATTGGAGCATTTGTAAATTACTCAAAATTAAGGCAGTACCTTGCTATGACTTCAAGGAATGTTTTGTTGGTTTGTTCTGGCTGGAAAGGTAACCTAAGTATTGAAGACACCATTTTTGCAGGTAAAATGGCAGATGATTTAATGAGATACGGGAAATTTGATTATTTAACCGACGCACCCAACCATGCACTCATGGTGTATACTGAGGCAAAATCTAACCTTTTCGACTTTATTATGGATTATTCCATGCGTTTTCGTGCCAAGGCAAGCCTTCTAAGCCAGGATATCCGCTATAGTGTCAAACAAGACGCGGCAGAGGTGCTTCCTGTGTTAGAAGACGGGAAAATTGTCAATAAGCTAATTGATAGTGATCTAGATAAGGATTGAAGGTGCCGAAAAACAGTAGAAAACGACTCTTGTATGTTATAAAATAAGTGATTTTTTTTGTATTTTCTTTTTTTTTTTTTCTAGTATTGTAGTTGGATATATCCTGATAACAGTTAATATTTATTTACTAATCTATTAAATTAAAAATTATGAAAAAACTATTCTGTGTAGCACTTATAGTATTATTTGCATTACCTGTGTTGGCCAACCTGCCAGTTAAAAAAGACACTAGAATACCAAGAACAGGGATCAAAACACTAAGCCATGAAGTTGATAAATCAATTAAGAGGATCAATACTGCAAGTAAAGAACCAAAAAAGCTTAAAAGATATGTTTGTATTACTACGACTTTATCATGTAATGTTACAGGCAAAATTTGTGGACAACAGAGAGAAATTCCAGGACTATATATAATTGCTGAAGAAACTCATTGTCGCTTTGAGGACTAGTAATTTATAAAAAAATTGTCTAGAAAGTCTACTTTATGGCTTTTTAGACACCTTCTCTTGCATTATTTTTAGACAACAGCAAACTAGTGTCAAGTCAAATTTGATATTTCTGGTAATTAACCAGGTGACAACACTTGGCTGGTGCACTTGTCAGGTGTTGTCACCTGACAAATTAGCTTTGACATGACACTAGTTCAAGTCCAATATAATCTATCACATGAAATCTGATGCTTTTGCAAACTTAACTTCTTGCTGAATCTTGTATTAGAATAGATGATAATACTAACCTAAGGTTTATTTAATTGTCTTGGAACAATTTTTTAAAAAGAGTTGTATGAAAATTTTACTTATTATTATTTTAAATATATCCATTCTATATAACAACATTATTTCACAGGACGCTGATAAAATTGATTCAATACAGTATACTGCTGAATACATGTTAACTTTTCGCTCTGATTCAACAAACAGGGAGAGAATAAGAATGGAGGAGATGTCACTGTTAATTGGAAGCAAATATTCATGTTTTTTGAGTACAAATCAAATAAATAGAGAACAAAAAGTGAAAGAAGCTGTTGAAAAAGCTATTGCACTAGGAGAAACCATGGATATGAGAGGGATACCCAAGCCCCGGTTTTCCTACATGATTTATAAAAATTACCCCAAAGATAAGATAACAACTTATGACATAATTATCGGAGCCGGCTTCCATAAATATGAGGAAAATAAAAAGTTATTTAAGTGGGAAATCATAAATGAAACCAAAGAAATTTCTGGGTACAAATGCTATAATGCAAAGACAAGTTTTGGAGGACGGACTTACATTGCATGGTTTACGCCTGAAATTCCTATGAATGATGGCCCCTACAAATTTAATGGTTTACCTGGGCTAATTATTGATATAAAAGATACGAAAGATGATTATCACTTTGAGTTAAGGAATTTTTATAAACAAAAGGAAAAAGACTATATTGTTTTGTCAACGTTTGATTACATAAAAGTTTCACCCTGCGAGTTCAAAGAAATTAGGAAAAATTGCTTGAATAACCTCAAGACTATCATGCAAGAAAGTGAATTTCAGGTTTCAGAAGGGCAAATGGAGTTATCAATAGAAAAACACAGAAAAAATAGTAATTACATTGAACTTGAATAAAAAAATTACAGTATTTTGCTGCGACAATTGTTGCTGTGGTAATAATGCTTAAAATGAAGACTACTAGATTATTCATTATACTATTCCTTTTATTTGCAAATGAAGTATTTGCCCAAAAAAAAATTTACGGATATATAATAGATGTAAATGGTAATGCAATTAGTGATGTTAATGTATTGTTGCTATCGATAGACAGTTCTTTACTTTTCGATTTTTCAATAACAAATGAAAAAGGATATTATTCGATAAATTTACCTAAAAAAGCCAAATTTTGTATTATCAATATTAAAACGCTTTATTATAAAACGGTTTACAGATATATTGAAAATAGCGAGCAGAAAATTGATTTTAAGCTGCAAAAAAGGGAAAATAGGTTAAAAGAAGTTATTGTAAAAAGCGACCCAATTTTTAAGCAAGGCGATACAATTAATTACATAGTAGATGCATTTGCAACACAGGAAGACCGTGTACTTGCCGATGTCTTGGAAAAAATGCCAGGGATTGAAGTAGGATCTAACGGACAAGTTACTTACCTGGGAAAACCTATTGAAAAATATTACATTGACGGCCTCGATTTATTAGAAGGTAATTATAACATTGCAAATAAAAATATTCCTCATCAGGCAGTTTCCACAGTGCAAGTACTTGAAAACCATCAATCGGTTAAAGTTTTTAAAGATTTTTTTTCATCAAATAGTGTTTCATTAAATATAAAGTTAAAAAAAAAAAACAACTTTTGCCTCCACGGTTAATTTATCAGCAGGTATTCCTTTTTTGTTGCATGATATAAATATTACGCCAATGCTGTTTACAAAAAAGCAACAAATGCTTTTTTCGTACCAGTCGAGTAACACAGGTAATGATATTCAAAATGATTTAAAAAGCTTATCAATTAATGATTTTGTAAATTCTGTGGAAAATCATGATTATCTTGATAATTTTTTTTATAACGAAAATAGCACACCGTTTTTTGAAACAAGTGAAAGATATTTATTTAACAATTCCCATATAGGTAGCGTGAATTACCTGGCGCGTTTAAAGAATGATATACATTTAAGGATAAATGCCTCATATTATACAGATAAAACCCAAATAGACCGAACAAATTCCAATTATTACTATTTCGATAATGATACTATTGACATTGAAGAAGATTTGCAACGTGAAATTTTTACTGATAATTTTAATGCAAAATTTACAATTTATAGTAACAGGAATAAAGGTTATTTAAAAAATGTATTTGATATTAAATTCGAAAACACCCAGCAAAATGATGAACTGCTTGTAAACAATGAAAGCTTTAGGCAATCTTTTGAAATACCTTTCTTGTCGTTTTCAAATAGGTTCCATTTAATAAAACCAGTTGGCAGGAAATTAATAAGTTTCTATTCTTTTACAAATTACAACGAAAGTCCACAGCACCTGAATATAGACCAAGGAGTTATTAATCAACTGATAAATAATTCTACGAATACAGGATTTGTTCAAAATGCAAAACTAACTGTTCTAAACTCAAATAATTATATTGAAATGTCTCATCGTATTAAAAACTCAATATTTTCTTTTCGAGGTGGTATGAAGTATCAGACAAAACAAACATTTACCAATATATATGAAAAACAGGGAGCAATTTTAAGTGAATTAGATACAGAGTTTCAAAATAAAGTAAATGTTGGTGGGGAAAAATATTATATTGAACTAAAGCAACAATATAATAGAAGAAAGCTTAAATTTGACTTTAATATTCCATTTGTTTATCAAAAAATTTATAATAAAAATGGTATTAATAATTATAGCATAACAGCAAATCATTTATTTATTCAACCTGAAGCATATATTGAATATAAAGCTTTTGAAAAAATAAAGTTAAGAGGTTCTTTTAATTATAAAAAAAACTTTGAAACAAGTAATACAAATACAGGTTATATTTTAAGGAATTACAATTTTATTAACAGGGGGGTAAACGATATTGATCTTGAAAAAAAATCTTATTCTGGTAAGTTAAATATTACTTATGAAAGTCCTGTTTATTCATTCTTTGTGACTGGAGGATATTATTTTTCAAAATTATTAACTGATTATCTCATCCAGAGCTATCAACAAACTTCTGGTGAAATAATAAATGAGATAGTCCCTATTCCCAATAATACCAGTGCCAATACGTTTTACTTAAGAACTAGTAAGTTCTTCCCAAAAACAAAAACAACGATATTTCTCAATTTGAACCATTCAATAAAAGAGCAAACCAATTACATTAACGAGGTAGTTTTACTTTCTGAAACAAACCAAACAACTATAAACCCTAAGATATATATCCAAATTTCAAAAAAAATGAGATTAGAACTAAAATCAAAGATTATTTATTCTATGGCAAACCTCACAAATAATAATTTATTTTCATATCTTCAAAATGAATATTTTACAACAATAAAATATTATCCTTCTAAAAAACAATACTTATCGTTAACATTTGACTATCACAACAATTCTGCTATTAATTCGGACTATTTTTTTATCGATGCTAAATATCAATTTAGTTATAAATACAT